>NZ_JBHYIG010000189.1:0-19434 GCF_042740015.1 Streptomyces sp. NPDC059037 | reverse complement strand
CGGCCGCGGTGATGTCCACGCCGGGGGCCGTCACGTCGGGCTTGATGGCGCCGTCGCCGACGCGCGGGCCCTGGCTGGAGAAGTCCGCCAGCTTGTCGTTGTCGTCGACCGCGCCGACGGTGAGCGCGGCGTCCGCGCTGCCGGGCGAGCCGACGCTGCCGGGCGACCCGTCGTTGCCCGCCGCGATCGCGAAGAGGATGCCCTTCTCCGCGGAGAGCTTGTTCACCTCGGCTTCGAGCGGGTCGACGCCGGGGGTGTCGCCGCCGCCGAGGCTCAGGTTGACGATGTCGGCGCCCTGGTCGGCCGCCCACTCCATGCCGGCGATGATCCCGGAGTCGTCACCGGAGCCGCCGTCGTCGAGGACCTTGCCGTTCAGGAGTGTGGCGCCGGGCGCCACGCCCTTGAACTTGCCGCCGGACTTGGCGCCCGTGCCCGCCGCGATGGAGGCGACGTGCGTGCCGTGGCCGTAGCGGTCCTTGGCGTCCGCGGATGCCGTGAAGTTCTTCTCGGCGGTCACCTGGTCCTTGAGGTCCGGGTGGGTTGCGTCGACGCCGGTGTCCAGGACGGCGACCTTGACGCCCTTGCCGTCGAACCCGGCGGCCCACGCCTTCGGGGCGCCGATCTGCGGCACGCTCTTGTCGAGGCTCGCCTTGCGTACGCCGTCGAGCCAGACGCGGCTGACACCGGAGGCGGTGGCGTCGCCCTTCCCCGGGACGAGGGCGGACCACAGGTCGGCCGCGTCCTGCTTCGGGGTCGTGATGGCGTCGGCGTTCAGGGTCTTCAGGGTGCGGCGCACGGTCGTGTCACCGGCGGCCCGCACATCCGACCTGGCCCCGGCGGCGGCACCCTTGTAGCCGACGATCAGCTTGAGGCCCTTCTGCTGGGCCCTGCGGTTGTCCTTCTTGCTCAACTCGGTGACGTCGAACAGACGTTGGTCGAGCTTCCCGGTGGCGATCAGACGCTGGGCGTCGGCCGGGATCACCAGCGTGTGCCCGCCGACGCGCTTGGTCAGTACGGGTATCCGCTCCCGCCCCTTCGCCCGCTCGAAGCCGGTCACGCGGCCCTTCGCGTCGACGGCGACGCGATCGCCGGTGATCAGCGTGATGCGGTGCGCGGTCTGCCCTGCCTGTGCGGACTCCGCGGTCTGTAGATCCTTGGGCGTTTCGGCCGCCGATGTCGGGCTGGTCATGCCCGCGGCGAGGGCCACGGCCGCCGCGGTGGCGACCGTGGCCCCGAAGGCTCTCTTCACTTTTCTGCGCAAGTCTCCCCCTGGAGGTTAAGGAGCTATCGCCCCTTGGAGGAGGAAGTATGCCGATCGTCGAACACCTGCTCAATAGGGAGACAGAAGTGGCCAGTTGGTGTCAGTTCCGTGTTGGCGCGTTCTCGGTGACTTTGATCGAGCCCTTGCGGATCGTCGCCACGCGCGGCGCCTTCCGGGCGATGGCGCTGTCGTGCGTGACCATCACGAACGTCAGGCCGTGCTCCTCCCACAGCCCTTCGAGCAGCTCCATGATCTCGTCGCGCATCGACTCGTCGAGGTTGCCGGTCGGCTCGTCGGCGAGCAGCACCTTCGGCCGCTTGACCAGGGCGCGGGCGATGGCGACGCGCTGCTGCTGACCGCCGGAGAGCTCGGCGGGCAGATGGCTGCGGCGCTCACCGAGACCCACCGAATCCAGCGCGTCGGCGGCGCGTTCCCGCCGGTCGGCGGCGCCGATCCCCAGCGGGACGAGCGCCGTCTCGACATTCTCCTGGGCGCTGAGCGTGGGGATGAGGTTGAAGGACTGGAAGACGAAGCCGATGGACTCGGCACGGACCTTGGTGAGCCGCGCCTCGGGCAGCGCGGCCAGATCGACCCCGTCGAGCTCGACACTGCCGGACGTCGGCCGGTCGAGACCGCCGAGCATCTGCAGGAGCGTGGACTTGCCGCCGCCCGTCGGGCCCTGGATGACGAGCCGGTCGCCGTCACCGATGGCCAGGTCGACCCCGGCGAGCGCGTCGACGGTCGCCCTGCCCCTGCGGTACTGCTTGGTGACGCCCTTGAGCTGATACATGGTGTGACTCCTGCGATACGTAAGGGGGTTGGCGGCCTTGAGCGGTGAGGCTCGGCCGCCTACTCGACGCGGCGCAGGGCGTCCGCGGGCCGCAGCCGCGAGGCACGCCACCCGCCGAAGGCACCCGCGATGAGCCCGCCCGCCACGGCGAGGCCGACGGCGAGCGCGATGGTGGTGGTGCCGACCGGCGCCGTCAGCGAGATGTCGAGCGCCTTCGACGCCGACCGGCCGAGGGCGTCACCGGGACCGCCGGGGCCGCCGACCTGCATGAGGCCGCCGCCCGACTGCCCGCCGCCGGACCCGAGTTCGGCCGTCAGAGTGGGACTGATCGCCGTGACGACATACGCACCGCCGAGTCCGACGGCGATGCCGAGCACGCCGCCCACAAGCCCGTTGACGACCGCCTCGCCGACGACCTGCCGGGTCACCCGGCCGCTCTTCCAGCCGAGTGCCTTCAGGGTGCCGAACTCCCGTACACGGCGGCTGACGGCGGAGGAGGTGAGCAGCCCGGCCACCAGGAACGCCGCGACGAGCACGGCGATCGACAGCCACTTGCCGACGCTGGACGCGAGGTCGGACGCGGTGGACAGGGAGCCCGAGACGGTGTCGGCGAGATCGGCGGAAGTCGTCACCGTCGTACCGGAGATGTTCTTCTGGATGGCGCTCTTGACCGCGTCGATCTGCTGCGAGTCCGTCGCCTTGACGTACACCGTCGTGATCTTGTTCTTCGAGTCCGCGAGGGTCTGCGCGCGCTTGAGCGGGACGTAGAGATCGGCGGCGGCGCCCCCACTGTCGGGCGTGGCGATACCGACGACCTTGATCTTCGTCCCGGAGATCGTGACCGTGTCCCCCACGGCGAGCTTCTTCTCCTTGGCGTACGAGGCGTCGGCGACGGCCACCTTGGCATCCGCCTCCGCGCCCGTGAACGTACGCCCCTTGCTGATCCTGGAGGAGGTCAGCGGGCCCAGGGCCGGCTTGCCGACGTCGGTGCCGTAGACGCTGTAGGAGTCGACGTCGAAGTCGGCGCCGCCACCGCGCACCTCGCCCTGCTGCTGATCGGTGCCGCCGCCCGGCGGCTGTGCCCGGCCGCCCGAGCCACCGGGCGCCTGCTCGAACTCGCCCTGCTTGAACCGCCCGTCGACCTTCATGACCTGCAGGCTCAGCCCGCCGACGGCGTCCGCGACACCGTCCTGCCGACCGACATCGGCGACGGTCGACGAGGCCAGCGTCTGGAAGCCCTGGACCATCACCCGGTCACTGCTCTGCTCCTCGTCACCCTCGCCCTTGGCATCGAACGTGAACCGCGGCCGCCCGCTGCCTCCCTCGGACGGGGTGGCCGCCTTGGTCACGGTCATGTCGGTGCCGAGCCCGTAGAGGGATTCAAGGACCTTGCCCTGGGCCTGCTTCATGCCGGACGACACGGAGCTGACGACGATGACGAGCGCGATGCCGAGCGCGAGTCCGGAGGCCACGACGAGGGCCGCTTTTCTGCGGCGGCGCAGCTCGCGCCTCAGATAGGTGAAGAACATGTGCGTGAAAGTAGGTACGCACGGTGATGAACGGATAAGGGCGGCATAAGAGAACGATGAGAAGCCCAACGAGAGCGGCCCGCACCCCTGTTGAGGAGTGCGGGCCGCTTACGTTGCGGGGAGGGAGCGGGGCTCCTAGACGGCGGAGCCGGCCTTCCACTCCGCCCAGTCCATGACCCAGCCGTTGAAGCCGTTCTCCGGCTGAACGGTCTTGTCACCGGTGTTCCGGACGTCCACGACGTCACCGACCATCGAGTTGTCGTAGAACCAGGCGCCCGGAGTGCTCTTGTCGCCCGCACCCTTGGCGTCTTCCAGACCGACACACCCGTGGCTGGTGTTGGCGCCGCCGAAGATGGACTTCGCGCCCCAGTAGTTGCCGTGGATGAACGTGCCCGAGTTCGACAGGCGCATGGCGTGCGGCACGTCCTTGATGTCGTACTCGCCCTTGCCGTCGTCGTCCGTGAAGCCGACCGTCGCGCCGTTCATCCGGGTCTCCTTGAACTTCTCGGAGATCACCATCTGGCCGTTGTACGTCTTGTTCTCCGGGGAGCCCGCGGAGATCGGGATGGTCTTGACGACCTTGCCGTCCCGCATGACCTTCATCGTCTTCGTCTTGGCGTCGACGATGGAGACCTGGTTGCGCCCGATCTTGAACGTGACCGTCTTCTCCTGGACGCCGGTGACGCCGTCCGCGCCCTCGACGCCGTCCAGGGACAGCTTCATGGTGACCGTGGAGTTGCCCTGCCAGTACTTCTCGGGCCGGAAGTCGATCCGGTTGTCCCCGAACCAGTGCCCGACGACTTCCTGGCCACTGCTGGACGACACCTTGATGTTGGACTGAACGTCCTTCTTGTTGGTGATCGCCTTGTCGAAGTTGATCGACACCGGCATGCCCACACCAACCGTGGACCCGTCCTCGGGTGTGAAGTTGCCGATGAAGCTGTTGGCCGGCGAGACCGTCGTGAACTTCGAGTTCTCGTGCGCCTTGCGGCCCTCGGAGTCCTTGGCGGTGGCGGTGATCTTGTACGTCGTCGCGCGCTCGAGCTGGCCGCTGGGCTTCCAGCTCTTCTTGTCGGCAGCTATCTGACCCTCGACGGCCGTACCGGCCTCGGTCGTCATCTCGACGTCCGTCAGCGAGCCGTCACGCACGGTCACCTTGGCGGCGTTGTTGATGCTCGCGTTGTCGGACCCGTCCTTGGGCGCGATCTTGATGTCGGCATCGGACGACTTCTTGGCCGCCGCCTCGTCGACCTGGTTCTGCGACTCCTTGGTGCCTTCGGCACCGTCGCCACCGTCGTCGCTGCTGCAGGCCGAGAGCACCAGAACGCCGCCGACCAGGGCGGACACGGCCGCGAGCCCCTTGCGCCGACCGCGCAGCCGCCTACTGTCCGTCATCACACGCTTCTCCATCGTTGCCGAATCCCCAACCACGCCAAGAACGCCGAGAGTCCCCGTAACCCCCCATAACGTCCTGCCCGGTACGTCCCGTTCCACTACCGCCGATTGTGTGGGGAACACCACGTCACGCGAGAGCACCGGTACAGCCGTGCACTCCTGAGACGACAGAACCCCGGGCGGCGGTTGCCACCCGGGGCCTTCGGTTCCGGATCAGCCTCTCCGGCTTCGATCCGCCCCTCTGCTACAGCTCCCGGCCGCCTTCGCCGCCCTCGTCGTCGTCATCATCCTCGTCCGGGTCCCAATCCGGCGAATCGGGGTCGTACTCGATCTGCTCGCTGCTCCAGGAGGCCTGCGAGAGTTCCACTCCCGGCACCTGGCTGACCAGGTCGAAGGGGTCGACGAGATAGGCCAGCGCCTCCGCGTCGTCCTCCTTGACGGCCGCCTCTGCGTGCAGCCGCTCCTCGGCGGGCATGTGCTCGTCCTCCGCGATGCGGCTCAGCGCGGACTTGGCCAGCTCACCGGAGTCGTCGATCTCGACGACCAGCTCGACGCGAAGCCGTACAAAACGTGATGTCTCATCTGTGCTCATGCCCCGGAGCGTACGACCCGCACGCACGCCTCACCCCCGCGACTTTCCCGCGGGCCACCCCTTTCACTACCATCGCCCCACACGGCCAATTCGCCAGCGCCACAAGGGGGATCCGATTCCGTGTCCGCACGTCGATCGCTGCTGACCGCCTCAGCCGCGGGGGCCCTGCTAGGCGCCCTGTGCTTCATCCCCTCCGCGAACGCGACGGGCCACGAGTCCCCTGTGAAGCGGACCGCGGCCGCCGCCCCCGGCGAGCAGCAACACCGGGCCACGCACGCGGAGACCACCACGGCAGACGCCCGCCTGGCGGACACGGGCGCGGGCGTCGACACGACTCCGTACGTGATCGGCGGAACGGCGTTCCTGGGCCTGGGGGCGGGATTCATCGCGTACTCGGTACGACGGGACCGGCGGGTCCTGGCTTACTGAGCCGCTGAGCCACTGAGCCGCTGCCGGTGGTTGCGGTCCGCCCGCCGTCAGGCCGGACGGACCGCGTGCGTCAGGCTTGTGGCGTCACCAGTTGTAGACGATGGTTCCGTGGCTGTTGACCATCTTGAACGATCCGTCCTCCTGGCCGATGATGCACCCGAAGCCGCCGTCATCCGTCGGTCCGCAGAAGGTGTCGGCACTGGCCGGACCCGCCATGGCGATCCCGCCTCCCGCAAGGACACCGACGGCTGCGACGGCGACGGCAAGCCTCTTGACCCGCTTGCGGCCGGGCGTGGTGGTGGTGTTGCTGTTCCGCTGCATGGCTAACTCCCTGCTGCCGATGGGTTATCGATCACAGGGGGTTCGGAGCGGCTACGCGGCGGGACTGGTGCGGTCGGGACTAGACGGCACGGGGCTTGGCCTACTGAGCGACGAACCCTTCGGTGTCCAGCTCGAAGTCGAAGGGGGCGGGGACGCGCAGAGCCTCCCCGAACGGGACGGTGGTGCGGGACCGATAGCCCTTCGGTGACGGATCCCAGAAGGCGGTGATCTCTTCCGCCTGCATGTCGAGCACCAGGTACACGGGCACCACGCGACCGTACGTGTCGAGCTTGTCCAGCCAGTCGACGTCCTTGGTCGAGACGGACGTCGACTCGGCGACGAGCGAGAGGGCAGCACCGTCGGCTTGCCGACCTTCGGCTTCGAAGGCGGCCTCATCGGCAACGTGCAGGGCTGGGCCGAAGGCTCGCCCCACACCGGGGAAGCTGAAGAGGAACGGTGCCACGTCCACGTCATGCCCCTCAGGAGCGTGGGGCTCCAGCTGTCGCCTCAGTAGTTTCATCGGCTTCTTGTAGCGCAGCTTCGACCACGGCGACACGACGATCTTCCCCCGGATGAGCTCGGCCTTGTAGCCGTCAGGTGTGTCAAGTTCCTCGACGATCCGGAGCATGTCCACGAAGGATTCCTCCGGGGGGCCGTCTATGGCCCCTGCTGGCCGCTCGATCATGGTGGTCACCGCGGTCCTCCACTGACTACAGGGCGTATCGCTGCCTCCACGGTAGCGCCGAAGCACTGCCGGGGCCTGCCCCGTCACCCCGCGACCGCCAGTACGGGCCGTTCCCCCAGCTCGAACCAGAGCAGCTTGCCGCCCCGCCCGAAGAGCGCGGGGCGCGGGGGTCGTGGGGCAGATGGAGGGCGTACGCCCAAGGGGCGGGCGCCGGGTGTCGGGGCGGGGATACGGTGAGCATGAACGCCTCTTGCGGTGACGGGACTTGTCCGCTCGGGGGCTGCGCCGGGCGGTGGCATGCCGCGTGCTCGCGGTGCGCTTCCGGCTTGCTGGCGGGGCCAGTTGAGCGGCTTACACCGCACAACGTAGCGGCGAAAATGTAAGGTCTTCCATTGAAGAGACGAAGAGCTTCCATTCCCACTCGTGTGGGTGACAACTCCGGTACGCATCAAGAAAGGTGATCGCCGATGCCGCCCAGCACCACCGTGCCCCTGCGCCAGCAGCGCCTGGGCGGCGAGCTGCGCAAGCTCCGCGAGCGCGCCGGCCTCACATCGACTGCGGCCGCCGCCCTGCTGGGCGGCCCTCAGGCCCGCATCAGCAACATCGAGGCCGGGCGTTACGCAGTGAGCGCGGACCGAGTCCGCACGCTCGCCCGCCACTACACCTGCGCAGACGACAGCTACGTCGACGCGCTGGCCACCATGACGGGCGGACGCAAGCGCGGCTGGTGGGAGGGGTACCGCGACACTCTCCCGTCCGGGCTGCTCGACCTGGCCGAACTCGAGCACCATGCAGGAGAGCTGCACGTGGCGGTCCCCATCCACATGCCAGGGCTGTTGCAGACCACCGACCACGCCCGCGCCACCATGCGCGAATCGGTTCCACCCCTTCGCCCGTACGAGATCGAGCACCGCGTCTCGTACCGAGTGAAGCGCCAGGCCGTCCTCTTCGAGGGCACGCCGACGCCATACCGGGCCATCGTCCACGAGGCGGCCCTCCGCATGGGCTTCGGAGGAGCTGAAGTAGCCCGCGAGCAGCTCGAGTACCTGCTGGAGATGAGCGAACACGACACCATCAGCCTGCGAGTGATCCCCTTCGGAGAGGCCGGGTTCCCCGCCTCGGGCCAGCCGATCACCTACGCGCTGGGGCCGGTCCCCCAGCTGGACACCGTCGTCCTGGACACCGACCACGGGTGCGAATTCCTGGACGCGGAGGCACAGTTGGAGCGCTACCGCTCCGTATTGGCACGCATGGACGCCCGCGCCCTCTCCGAGAGCAGGTCCCGCACCCTCGTCCATCGCATCGCCCGCGACACCTGAGGACTCACCATGCCCGAGCTCCACTGGCAGAAGTCAACGTTCAGCGCCGAAGCCGCAAACTGCGTCTACATCGCAACCGCCCCCGACGGGACGATCCACCTGCGCGAAAGCGACACCCCCGAAGTTGTCCTCACCACGGGCCACAACCAACTGCACGCCCTGATATCCCACGTCCGCAGCCCCCAACCCCACCCCTGACGCACCGCAGAGAGGAGAGCTTCCTACCACCGGCGGTGGTCATGTTGCCGGGGCTCACAGGGCAGGGGGGATGGGTCATCCGGCTCTCCCTGCCGACTGCGGACCGGATCTTCCGGGGCACCGTCACGGGTGTGGGTGTGGGTGTGCGGCCGGTCCGGGGATGGGTGCCGGTGTCGTCGATCGGCCGTCGGCCGGTGTGAGCCGTCCCCGGGCGGCCGACCGGCCAGAACCTGACACGGTCCCGACCCCACAGCGGCTCGCAGCCGCCGTACCCGACTGGCCGGGGCCCAATAGGCGGGGCTGCCGCCTGTCGGGCGGACGCAGTCAGTCAGTGGATGCAACGCGCGGCTCCCGAAGGTCGGTTGGTGGGCGGGCCAGGGGGTTCGGCACCAACTTTCGCGAAGGCGCGTTACGCAGCGCGTGCGCCCCCCTTCTCCCAGAACGCAACTTTGCCAAAGTAGGTGCCGGACCCCCACCCGGACGGCAGGAAAGTCTCGCGGATCCCACCGACCCCGCCACTGAAGTGCCCCGCGCGGATTGCACACCCCACCACACCCGATAGGGCCAGCTCGCCCACAGCTGCAGGAAAGTGACGCCCCCACCCCACCCACAGGTGTCACTCTTCTGCAATCCACTCCCGCAGACCCCACCCTCGGCCGTCGCCGCCCCTTCCCGTGACGAATCACCCCGGAGGATCCGGTCCGCAGACGCTTGACGAGACCGGCACCCGCCCCCGGACCGGCCGCGCACTCCTCCCACCCGGCGGCACGCTGCGACGAACCGGTCCGCACCCGGCCGTAGAACCGTATGGCCTGACGGGAGTGGTCGAGAGTCCCGCCTTTCGGGCCGCCCGGTCGTCTTCCTTCTCGCGGTGGAGGGACGGGTGTCAAGGGTGGAGCGAAGCGGAATCGGCGCAGCCGACGCGACGAAGGAGCGCCCTTTACACCCGGCCCGGAACCGCCAACCTCAGGACAACCGGGCGGCCCCGGCGCCAATCAAAGCCGCCAGGTCGCCGAAGCCCTCGGTAGCGACCCCGGGTCGGGCGGGGCGGGCGGGTGGGGACGAGGCGGCGCCCCGTTGGCGCAGGGCGCTGGCACCCCGGAGCCGAGACGCCCCCGGCGCCCGGCCGGAGCCGAGGAGGGGGGCGCCGTCATCCCCTGGCGGCGCGCCCTCCCCGTAACGAACGCCCCTGCTAGGCCAGCGGACCCGTGACTCCCTCGGCCGCCTCGACCACCCCGCCGGAGCGGACGAACTCGTCCGCCGCCGCCAGGTCAGGGGCGAGGAAGCGGTCCGGGCCTGGGCCCTCGACGCCCGCCTTCCGTACCGCCTCGATGACCGCACGGCTCGCGGGCGCCGGCGTCAGGCCCTCGCGGAGTTCGATCGCCCGCGTCGCCGCGTACAGCTCGATCGCGACGATGCGGGTCAAGTTGTCGACCGCCGTGCGGAGTTTGCGCGCCGCCGACCAGCCCATCGACACGTGGTCCTCCTGCATGGCGGAGGACGGGATCGAGTCGGCCGACGCCGGCACTGCGAGGCGCTTCATCTCGCTCACCAGGGCCGCCTGCGTGTACTGGGCGATCATCAGGCCCGAGTCCACGCCCGCGTCGTCCGCGAGGAACGGCGGCAGGCCGTGCGAGCGGTTCTTGTCGAGGAGCCGGTCCGTGCGGCGTTCCGCGATCGAACCCAGGTCCGCCGCCGCGATGGCGAGGAAGTCCAGGACGTACGCGACCGGAGCGCCGTGGAAGTTGCCGTTCGACTCGACGCGGCCGTCGGGGAGTACGACGGGGTTGTCGACTGCGGAGGCCAGCTCGCGGTCCGCGACCAGGCGCGCGTGCGCCATCGTGTCCCGGCCCGCGCCCGCGACCTGCGGCGCACACCGCACCGAGTACGCGTCCTGGACGCGCGGCGCGTCGTCCTGGTGGTGGCCGGTCAGCTCCGAACCGGCAAGGACGGCAAGCATGTTGGCGGCGGACGCGGCCTGGCCCGGATGCGGGCGGATGGCGTGCAGCTCGGGCGCGAGGACCTTGTCGGTGCCGAGGAGCGCCTCCAGCGACAGGGCCGCCGTGACGTCCGCGGACTTGTAGAGGGCGTCGAGGTCGGCGAGCGCCATGATCAGCATGCCGAGCATGCCGTCGGTGCCGTTGAGGAGGGCCAGTCCCTCCTTCTCGCGCAGCTCGACGGGAGCGATGCCGTGCGCGGCGAGCAGCTCACCCGCGGGCTTCAGCTCGCCGTCGGGGCCCTCGGCGTCACCCTCGCCCATCAGCGTCAGCGCGCAGTGGCTCAGCGGCGCCAGGTCGCCGGAGCAGCCCAGCGAGCCGTACTCGTGGACGACGGGCGTGATGCCCGCGTTCAGTACGTCGGCCATCGTCTGGGCGACCTCGGGGCGCACCCCGGTGTGCCCCGAGCAGACCGTCTTCAGGCGCAGGAACATCAGCGCGCGGACCACCTCGCGCTCGACGCGCGGGCCCATCCCGGCCGCGTGCGAGCGGACGATGTTGCGCTGCAGCTGGGCGCGGAGGTCGGGGCCGATGTGCCGGGTGGCGAGGGCTCCGAAGCCGGTCGAGACGCCGTAGACGGGCTCGGGCTTGGCCGCGAGCGCGTCGACGATCTCGCGCGAGGCGGCGAGGGCGGTCACGGCTTCGGCCGACAGCTCGATGCGGGCGTTGCCGCGCGCGACGGCGATGACGTCCGCTGCGGTTGTCCCGGACGTCCCCAGGACCACGGTGTGCATATCCATATTCAGCAGCGTACGGATTGAATCGACGCCTGTCACGGGTGAGTACCGTCTCAGCCTCTTACCGCCCCGTGGACCCGGGAACGGCGGTCACCTCATCCGCGCCCCAGCGCACCCCGCAGCGTGACGCCGTACCGGCCGCGCAGCCTGCGTATCTCCCACACCGAGAGCAGGGTCACCGACACCGGCGCCCCGAGCGTGAACGCGTAAAGCACCACGGGCGGCGCGGCCACCGCCGCGTCGTCGAAGAGCTGGAGGACGGCCAGGCCCCACAGCAGTACGGGGGACAGGACGGGCGGCAGGAGTTCATGGATGGCGCCCGCGCGGAAGCAGCTGTTCACGGCATAGACGAGCAGCGCGATCGTGTAGAGGAGGCCGACCAGGATCCCTACGAGTGAGGCCAGACCGGCGGCGAAGGAGAGGAGGAAGTAGAAGAGCCGCAGCAGGAACGGCCCCTGGTTGTCGGTGAGTCCGAGGCCTTCGCGCAGCACGTACCAGCAGACCCACAGCACGCCGACGCCCACCGCGAGGGCAAGCAGCGTACCCAGCGGCTGGGTGGTGCGGCGCAGATAGACGCGGCGCAGGGAGGAGTGGGCGAAGCCGATGAAGAGGGCGCTCGCGAGGAGGATCGCCACGACCGCGAACGCGGCGGCGACGAGCAGATCCTCGACCTTGCCGACCACGAACTCCTCGCGCCCCTGCCGCAGCGGATAGGCGAACACCAGCCACAGCGTCGCGGCGAGACCGAGCAGCGTCCGCCCGCTCTGCAGCGCGCTGATCGTCCGGTCCTCGATGGCTCCGGGGCGGTTCGGCGTGCCGAAGCGGCGGGCGAGATTCAGCGGCTGGGCGGCGGCGTCACGGGCCCCGCGGACGGGGGCGGGCACGGGGCGCGTCGCCGGCGGCACGGGATACCCCGCCTGGTTCCCGTACGGGCTGGCTCCCGCGTAGGGGTCGGCGGGCCCGTACGGATCCGCTCCCGCATACGGGTCGGCAGGCGCATACGGATCGGACCCCGCGTACGGATCAGCACCCCCGTATGGATTCGTCCCCGCCCCCGGATACCCATACCTCTGATCGCTCAACGTCCGCTCCCCTGTGCGGCTTTGCGCACCGCGCAGCCCGTACTTCGGGCGCGCACACCCTAACTGATCATGGACATGCCCCCAGCCTCCGTACGCACCGCATGCCCCGCACGCTCCACACCCCGGCTCTACGACGCCCCGCGCCCCCGGAACCGCCGCCGCTCCCCCACCGGCAGCGCGCCCCGCGAATCCGCGAGCCGGACCACCGGATCGTCCGCGCCCTCACGGCCCGCGACCACCGGCTTCGGCGCGCGCGCCGCCTTCGCGCGGTACTGCGCCGCGTCCGCGAGGCGGAACAGGCGGCGGCCCGAGCGGACTTCGCCGATCCGGTCCTCCGTCGAAGCGACCCCGCACGCGACACCGTCCCCCAGCTCCAACTCGGCTGCCCGTACGCACAGTTCGTCCGCGACCCGCACCACCTCGTCGGCGGTGGGGCCCACCGAGAGCAGACAGAACTCGTCCCCGCCGAGCCGCGCGGCCAGCGTCCCCGGCAGCATCGCCCCGCACAGCGAGAGCACCGAGCCGAAACGTTCGAGCAGCCGGTCGCCGACCGCGTGCCCCTGGGTGTCGTTGACGCGCTTGAGGCCGTTGACGTCGCACACGACCAGGCTCACCACCACGCCCTCCGCACGGTGCCGGTCCACCGCCTCCTCGAGCCGCAGATCGACCGCACGCCGGTTGGCGAGGCCCGTCAGCGAGTCGGTGAACGCGAGGCGGCGGGCCTCCTCAAGACGCTCGGTCTGCGCGATGCCCGCCGCCACGACCGACGCGAGCACCGTCGCGAAGTCCGCGTCCGCGCGGTCGAAGACCGGCCCGCCCACCGGCCGCGCCACATACAGCTCGCCCCACGCCCGCCCGTGCAGCACGATCGGCGCGACCACACAGGCGCCGCGGCCGCGCCTGCGCAGGGCGGCGACGCGCTGGTGGCAGTAGCCGGGTGAGCCGTCGTCCGCGGGCCCCCGGGCCGTCTCCACCCAGGCGTGCGGCTCACCGCCGCCCGCCCACCGCTCGTGCAGGAACTCGGTGATCTCCGGGAACTCGTGCACCGGATACGACTCGCGCTCCGGGAACTCTTCCTCGCCCTCGGCCCGTTCGCCCACGTTCACCAGGACCCGGAGCCGTCCCAGCTCCCGCTCCCACACGGACAGCGCGGCGAAACTCCCCGACAGCGCGCGGCACGCGCCGACGGCCGCCGCCCGCCACGACTCGCGTGGGGTGTGCGCGGCGGCCATCCCCTGCGCAAGCTCCACCACGGCCCGCAGCCGGACTTCCTCTCCCATCTCCCTAGGCTAGGAGATTAAGGACATTTTGGGCTATCGGAACATTACTCAGAGTACGGAGTCACCCCGGCGGCCCCGGCCGCTCCCCGGGCCGCTGCCCCCCGGGCCGCTGCTCCCCGGGCCATTACTCCCCCGGCCACTGCGGCTTCCGCTTCTCGTTGAACGCCGCGACGCCCTCCGCCCGGTCACCGGAGAAGGCCACCGAGCGCCAGGCCGCGTCCTCGACCTCGAGCCCGGCCCGCAGGTCGAGCCCGTGCCCCAGGCGCAGGGCACGCTTGGCGGCGCGCAGCCCGACGGGCGAGTTGCCGGCGATCCGCGCGCCGAGCGCAAGCGCCTCCGCCCGGTCATCGCCCTCCGCCGCCAGCTGGTCGACGAGCCCCAACTCCCGTGCCTCGCCCGCCTCCACGCGCCGCGCGGTGAACACCAGCTCGGCGGCCCGCGCCGCCCCCACGCGGCGCGGCAGGAGCTGCGTACCGCCGCCGCCCGGGATCACGCCGACCGACACCTCGGGGAGCCCGACCACGGCGGTCGGGTCGGCGACGATGAGATCGCAGGCGAGCGCGAGCTCGAAGCCGCCGCCCAGCGCGAAGCCGTGCACGGCGGCGATGGTCGGCATGGGCAGTTCCAGTACGCCGGTGTAGGCGGCCCGTGCGGTGGGGCGCTGGCGCACCAACTCGGCGTCGGAGAAGGAATTGCGCTCCTTCAGGTCGGCGCCGACGCAGAAGGCCCGCTCATGGGTGGAGCTCAGGACCACGACGCGGGCGTCGCGGTCATCGGCGAGGGCGGCGCAGGCGGCGCCGATGGAGCGGGCCATCTCGGTCGAGACCGCGTTCATGGCCTTGGGCCGGTCAAGGACGAGCTCGGCGACGTAGCCGTGCCGCCGGACACCGACAAATTCCCCGTACCGCTGCTCGCCGCCCATTGCTTTCCTCCAGGTGGGGTTAACGACCGTTACCAGTCCACGCCGGGGATCATGCCACCGCTGCGGGGCAAATGGGCGGGCGGACGGGAAAGATCCGAAGAAACCCTCAGCCCCGCCGAGCCAGAGTCCACGGCTCAACAACACCAAGCCCTCGCACAGGCCGCTGCCACATCGGCTGCAGCGCAAACCGATAGGAGGGCGGCTCCTCCCCCTCCTTCTCCGCAGCGGCAGCCGCTTCCGCGGCCTCCGCCTCGGAGGCCGGCGCATCGCCCGTACGCGTGAGCTCCACCGCGAACGCCCCGTCCACCAGGACCGCGTCCCGAGGCGCTATCGACGTGAGGCGGCTCGCGAGGTTCACCGTCGTACCGAAGACATCGCCCATCCGCGTGGTGACCGTCCCGAAGGCGATGCCGACGCGCAGCTCGGGCATGGTCTCGTCGTTGGCCATGGTCTCGATGAGCCGCAGCGCGATCTCCGCGGCGGTGCCGGCGTCATCGGCGGCGTACAGAACCTCATCGCCCAGCGTCTTGATGAGCCGCCCGCCGTGCGCGGCGACAAGATCCGCCGCGGTGGTCTCGAAGGCCTCGACGAGCTCGCCGAGTTCCTCCTCCTCCATGCGCCGAGTGAGTCGCGTAAAGCCGACAAGATCGGCGAATCCGACGGCGAGCCGCCGGTCGACCATCTCCTCGTCATCGGCGGCCTGGACGACCCGCCCCGTGGCGGCGGCGAGCTGCCGCCGCCACACGTACACGAGGAACTCCTCCAGCTCGGGCAGGAGAAGCTCTATCAACGGGTACGTCACTTCGGTCCGCGTCATGCCCGGCTCGGGCGGCTCCGTCAGACCCTCCAGGAAGGAGTCGATCTGCCACTCGGCCAGGCGGGCGGTGGTCTGCCCGGTCGACCGGGCCACCTGGACCGCCATCGCCTCGCTGAGCAGCCCCGCCTCGACGAGACCGGCGAGGCGGCGCAGCGCGAGCACGTCCGCCTCGGTGAGGGCCTTGGCCTGCCCGATGTCCGGGAACCCCATGGCCCGCCAGAAGCGGGAGGCCAGCTCCATGGATACGCCGGCGCTGCGGGCCGCCTGGAACGGGGTGTAGCGGCGGTCCGCGCCGAGGATCAGCCCTTCGAGGCGCAGTGCAAGGGGGTCCTTCTCCGGCTCCTCGTCGACCTCGCCGGCCCTGGAGGGCGGCTCGGGCGGCTCTGCGGCCGAGTCGGAGCCCGTGTCGTCGACGGTCACGCCTGCTGCCCTTCCGATCTGCCGCGGTCAGGTATCGACCGGCGCCAACTTTACGGCAGGTGTGCCCCAGCTCACGCCTGGCGGGGCGCCCTGGACCGTTCCTCCGCCCGTTTTCATCCCCCCGGCAGCCCAGCCGACGAACAACCTCTCCCACCCACCGCCCAACCCCCGGCAGTCCCGGGCCGCCGAACAAGCCTTTCCCACCCACCCGCCCGATTGCCCGGCAGCGGGGTGGGGGGGCGGCGGCACCACACCACTCACCCGAGCAGGCGGACACCGGCCTCCACGCACCGTCAGCGCGCAACGAGACGCGAGGGGAGGGACCGGACCACGGTGCCACGCACCGTCAGCACGCGACGAGACGCCAGGGGACGGGCATCGGCCCCCACGCACCGTCGGCGCGCAACGAGACACGAGGGGACGTGTCGGTATGTCCGCACGGAGCACGGCACGAAGCGCTCCCCAGCCGAAGCAGCAAGACGCTCAGACCGAGATGGCGAGGACGGACATACCGGCGCGGCCCCGCCCCCAAGACGAACCGCCCCGCAGACGGTGCCCGAACCGCAGGCCCGCCCTAAAAAGACGGACAGAACCACCCGCCCCCCTAAACCCCCCGCACATGCACAATGTCCCCCGCCCCCACCGGCTCCTGCACCCCATCCCCGGTGGCGAGGACCAGCCGCCCGTCGCCGTCCACCGCCACCGCCTCGCCCGTGATCGACCGGTCACCCGGCAGCTCCGCCCGGACCTTGCGGCCCAGCGTGGCGCAGCCCGCCGCGTACGTTTCCTGGAGGCCGGAGGCCGCCGGGTCGCCGTCGGCGTCGCGCCAGTCGGTGTACCACTGGTCCAGGGACCGCAGCACGGCCCGCAGCAGCGGGTCGCGGTCCGTCGCGGCCGCACCGGCAAGGGCCAGCGACCCCGCGCCGGGGACCGGCAGTTCGTCGGCCCGGAGCGTGACGTTGATGCCGACGCCCACCACGACGCCCGCGCCCGCGGTTCCCGCCCGCTCCGCCAGGATCCCGCCCGCCTTGCGTTCCTCTCCCCCCACCGTCACAAGGAGGTCGTTCGGCCACTTGAGTGCCGTGTCCACCCCGGCGGCCCGCGAAAGCCCCGTGGCGACGGCGACCCCGGTGAGCAGCGGCAGCCACCCCCACCGTTCGACCGGAACACCGGCCCCCGGCTTCAGGAGTACGGAGAAGAAGAGCCCCGAGCGAGCGGGCGCCGACCAGCGGCGGTCGAGGCGGCCGCGCCCCGAGCTCTGCTCCTCGGCGACGAGGACCGCGCCCTCGGGGAGCTCGTCCGCGCGGGCGGCCAGATCGGTGTTGGTCGACCCCGTAGCGGGCACCACGTCCAGGGAGGTCCACAGTCCCCCCTCCCGCAGCAGCGCCCGCCGCAGCGCCGCGGCGTTCAGCGGCGGCCTTTCCAGGTCCGACCAGCGGCCGGCGCCGGGGGTCTCGTCAGGGGTGTCCGAAGCGTCGTCTGAAGCATCTCGCGGCGTCATGCAAGCCACCTTAGGTGTGGTAAACGCCGCACTGCTGATCTGTATGCGCGCCGATACCCTACGAGTCAGTAGCCGGAGATCACCAGCATCCGCAAGCCGCATCCGCAAGCCGCCAGTAGCCCCTTTGAGCAGGCAGGGAGCCGCATCCCTATGTCCGAGCCGGAAGAGCCCAACGTGCCCGTGCCCAGCGCCGCAAGCGATACCGACAACGCCACCGCCGCCACCCCCGGTATCGACATCCATACGACTGCGGGAAAACTCGCTGATCTGCAGCGCCGCATCGAGGAGGCCAAGCACGCCGGCTCCGCTCGCGCGGTCGAGAAGCAGCACGCCAAGGGCAAGTTGACGGCACGTGAGCGGGTCGATCTGCTCCTCGACGAGGGCTCGTTCGTCGAGTTCGACGAGTTCGCCCAGCACCGCTCGACCAATTTCGGCCTTGACGCCAACCGCCCTTACGGCGATGGCGTGGTGACCGGTTACGGCACCGTCGACGGCCGCCCGGTGGCCGTCTTCTCCCAGGACTTCACCGTCTTCGGCGGTGCGCTCGGCGAGGTCTTCGGCCAGAAGATCGTCAAGGTCATGGACTTCGCCCTGAAGACCGGCTGTCCGGTCGTCGGCATCAACGACTCCGGCGGCGCCCGCATCCAGGAGGGCGTCATGGCCCTCGGGATGTACGGCGAGATCTTCCGCAGGAACACCCACGCCTCCGGTGTGATCCCGCAGATCAGCCTGGTCGTCGGCCCCTGCGCGGGCGGCGCGGTCTACTCCCCCGCCATCACCGACTTCACGGTCATGGTCGACCAGACCTCGCACATGTTCATCACGGGCCCGGACGTGATCAAGACGGTCACGGGCGAGGACGTCGGCTTCGAGGAGCTCGGCGGCGCCCGCACCCACAACAGCACCTCCGGTGTCGCGCACCACATGGCGGGCGACGAGAAGGACGCGATCGAGTACGTCAAGTCCCTGCTCTCCTACCTGCCTTCGAACAACCTCAGCGAGCCGCCCGCCTTCCCCGAGGAGGCGGACCTGGCGCTGACGGACGAGGACCGCGAGCTCGACACGCTGGTCCCGGACAGCGCCAACCAGCCGTACGACATGCACAGCGTGATCGAACACGTCCTGGACGACGCCGAGTTCTTCGAGACGCAGCCGATGTTCGCGCCGAACATCGTCACCGGCTTCGGCCGGATCGAGGGCCGCCCGGTGGGCATCGTCGCCAACCAGCCGACGCAGTTCGCCGGTTGCCTGAACATCGACGCCTCCGAGAAGGGCGCCCGCTTCGTCCGCACCTGCGACGCGTTCAACGTCCCGGTCATCACCTTCGTCGACGTCCCCGGTTTCCTGCCGGGCGTCGAGCAGGAGCACACGGGCATCATCCGCCGCGGCGCCAAGCTGATCTACGCGTACGCGGAGGCGACGGTCCCGCTGATCACCGTCATCACCCGCAAGGCGTTCGGCGGCGCGTACGACGTCATGGGCTCCAAGCACCTGGGCGCCGACCTCAATCTGGCCTGGCCGACGGCGCAGATCGCGGTGATGGGCGCGCAGGGCGCGGTGAACATCCTGCACCGCCGCACCATCGCGGCCGCCGACGACCAGGAGGCGACCCGCGCGCAGCTGATCCAGGAGTACGAGGACACGCTGCTCAACCCGTACACGGCTGCCGAGCGCGGCTACATCGACGCCGTGATCATGCCGTCGGAGACCCGCTCGCATCTCGTGCGCGGCCTGCGTCAGCTGCGTACGAAGCGGGAAAGCCTTCCCCCGAAGAAGCACGGCAACATCCCCCTGTAGACCGCGTCCCGGCAAGGAGACCAGTCATGATCAAGGTCGTACGGGGCAATCCCACCCCGGAGGAGCTGGCCGCCGCACTGGCGGTGGTCCAGGCGCGCGCCGCGGCGGTGGCGAACCAGCCGTCCGGCGCGCCCGCGGTCCTCGACGCCTGGGCCGACCCGGCGCGGGTGGCCCGCGACAAGATGCCCGCTCCCGGGCCGGCGTCGTGGGGGCGTACGTACTGGCCCGTGTAGGGCGCAAGAAAATGAGTGGTACGGGCCGGGGCGCCTGAGTACGCGTACTCAAGCGCCCCCGCGCCCCCCCGCCGCCGATCGCGGGAAGGCTTGGTTGCGGCCCGCGGAACAAACCCCCCAAGACAAGAC
>NZ_JBHYIG010000188.1:0-19566 GCF_042740015.1 Streptomyces sp. NPDC059037 | reverse complement strand
CCCTCTCCGGGGCGCGTTGTTTCGAGCGGCGCGCGGCCCCCGCGGGCCCCGCCCGCCCCCCCCACATCTGTCGCTGCGAGACTGCGGGATCGTCGTGGCTGGTCGCGCAGTTCCCCGCGCCCCTTCGGGGCACGGCACCGCGTCCGCTCAGGCGCCCTGCCCCCGCGTCGCCGCTTTTCGTTCCTTCTCTGCCTTCTCCTCCGCCTCCATCTCGGCGAAGACATCGATCGGAGCCGGTGCCTTCGCCAGGAAGACCCAGGTCAGCCACACCGCGAGCAGGAACGGCGGGATCTTCAGGGCGATCAGGACCCAGCCGAACTGGGTCGTGTCCGCCCACCAGTAGAGCGGGAAGAGGATCGCGCACTTGGCGAGCAGGATCAGGCCCCAGGCCCAACTGGCCTTTGTGTATGCCTTCTTGCGGCCGGGGTTGCGGGTCCGCCAGGAGAGGTTCTCCTTGAAGACCGGGCCGAGGATCAGGCCGATCAGCGGGACACCCGCGATGGCCGTGATGATGTAGGCGAGGGCGAGGCCCAGGGTGTAGAGCATGCCCGGCAGATAGAAGTCCTTGGCGTTGCCGGTCATCATCGCGAAGACCACACCAAAGGCGACACCGAAGACGCCGCTGAAGGCGTGCTTGACGGTGTCCTTCATGACCAGGCGGACCGCCACGAGCACCAGGGACACCGCGAGGGCCGCGATGGCCGACATGTGCAGGTCCTTGTTGATCGTGAAGATGGTCACGAAGAGCAGGCCGGGGAGAACGGTCTCCACCAGGCCCCGCACGCCACCGAAGGCCTCGAACAGCGCGGCCTCGGTCACGGCCCTGGAATCGGCGTCCTGGTCCGTGCTTCCCTGGTCCGTCGACTTGTCGAGGGACGTCACCGGCTACTCCCGTCCGAGGGGTCTGAGTTCGTACTTGGGGTTGAAGAGCACCCGTCGGCCCCGGCTCATGGATATCCGGCCCGACGCGATCAGCTTGCGCCCCGGTTCTATCCCCACGATGGAGCGCCTGCCGAGCCACACCACGTCCAGCGCCGCCGAGCCGTCGAAGAGCTCGGCCTCCAGGGCCGGAACCCCGGCACGCGGCCGCAGCGTGACCGTGCGCAAGGTACCAGTAACCGTCACTATCTGGCGGTCCTGGCAGTCTCCGATGCGGATGCATCCGGCCGTCTCGGAGTCCTCGCGCAGCTCTTCCGACTCCAGGTCCTCCTGGGAGGAGGACAGCCGGTCGAGCATGCGCCGGAAACGGCCCGCCGGCTTCTCTGAACCAGGAACAGCACTCATACAGGAAGCGTACCGGGGGTCGCCGACAGCGCCGCAATGGGTGCGCTCATCTGTGCTTATGCCCGCTCAGTCCCGGATCGACCCTTGACTCACCGCTCGAACCTGTAACCCATCCCCGGCTCGGTGATGAAGTGCCGCGGATGCGCGGGGTCCGCCTCCAGTTTGCGGCGCAGCTGGGCCATGTAGACGCGCAGGTAGTTCGTCTCCGTGCCGTACGAGGGGCCCCACACCTCCTGGAGCAGCTGCTTCTGGCTGACCAGGCGTCCGGTGTTGCGCACCAGGACCTCGAGCAGATGCCATTCGGTGGGCGTCAGGCGTACGTCGCGGCCGTCGCGGTTGACCTTCTTGGCGGCCAGGTCGACCGTGAAGTCCTCCGTGTCCACCATCACGTCGTCCTCGCCCGCCCCGACCGGCTCGGCCCTGCGGATGGAGGCGCGCAGGCGGGCCAGGAGCTCGTCCATGCCGAAGGGCTTGGTCACGTAGTCGTCGGCGCCCGCGTCGAGGGCCTCGACCTTCTCGTCCGAGCTGTGCCGTGCGGAGAGCACCAGGATCGGTACGCGGGTCCAGCCGCGCAGCCCCCGGATGACCTCCACGCCGTCCATGTCGGGCAGGCCGAGGTCGAGCACGATCACGTCGGGGTGGCGTGCGGCGGCGAGCTGGAGCGCGGTTGCTCCGTCCGGGGCGGCGTCCACCTCGTACTTGCGCGCCTTCAGGTTGATCACGAGGGCGCGTACGATCTGCGGCTCGTCGTCGACCACGAGCACCCGGGTCATGCGTACCTGCCTTTCGGGCTTATCGGTCCTGTCGATGGTGGCGGTCACGAGGTGACCTGGGCGGAGAGATCCGGGCGGACCGGCGGCCGCCCCGCCGCCGCCCGCAGGGTGAGGACCATGGTGAGGCCGCCGCCCGGGGTGTCCTCGGCCTCGAGCGTGCCGCTCATGGCCTCGACGAAGCCGCGGGCGACCGCGAGACCCAGGCCGACGCCCGCACCGCGCGGAGCGTCACCGTAGCGCTGGAACGGCTCGAAGATGCGGTCCTTGGCGGCATCCGGGACGCCGGGACCCCGGTCGACGACGCGGACCTCCACGCGGTCGCCGAGGGCGCTCGCGGAGACCAGGACCGGTTCGGCGTCGGGGCTGTACTTGACGGCGTTCTCGACGATGTTGGCCACGGCGCGCTCCAGGAGCCCCTTGTCGACGGCGACCATGGGCAGCGTCTCGGGGATGTCGAGCTCCGCGCTGCCGTCGGGGACGCCGCCGAGCGCCATCGGGACGACCTCGTCCAGGTCGATCTCGCGGATCAGCGGGGTGACGGTGCCGGTCTGCAGGCGCGACATGTCCAGGAGGTTGCCCACCAGGTGGTCCAGGCGGTCGGCGCCGTCCTCGATGCCCTCCAGGAGCTCGGCCTGGTCCTCCTCGGACCAGGAGACGTCGTCGGAGCGCAGGGAGGTGACGGCGGCCTTGATGCCCGCGAGCGGCGTACGCAGGTCATGGCTGACGGCGGCGAGCAGCGCGGTGCGGATGCGGTTGCCCTCGGCGAGGGTGCGGGCCTGGTCGGCCTCGGACTGCAGGCGCTGGCGGTCCAGGACGACGGCGGCCTGTGCGGCGAACGCGGCGAGCACCCGGCGGTCCTCGGCGGGCAGCACCCGGCCGGAGAGGGCGAGCGCCATGTGGTCGCCGACGGGCATGTCCACGTCCGCGTCCTCGGGGCGGCCCAGCGGCTGCGGCCCCACGCTGCCCGCGCAGGTCCACGGCGCGACGTCGCTCTCGCGCTCCAGAAGGGCCACGGACTCCATGCCGAAGGTCTCGCGGACCCGCTCCAGGAGGGCGTCGAGGGAGGTCTCGCCGCGCAGCACGCTGCCGGCGAGGAAGGAGAGTATCTCCGACTCGGCGCGCAGCCTGGCGGCCTGGTGGGTGCGGCGTGCGGCGAGGTCCACCACGGAGGCGACGGAGATCGCGACGCTCACGAAGACGATGATCGCGACGATGTTCTTGGAGTCGGAGATCGTCCACAGGTGCAGCGGCGGCGTGAAGTAGTAGTTCAGGAGCAGCGAGCCGAAGGCCGCCGACGCCAGGGCCGGCAGCATCCCGCCGAGCAGGGCCGCCGCCACCGTCAGCGTCAGGAACAGCAGCATGTCGTTGGCGAGGCCGAGGTCGGCGTCGACGTGGGTGAGCAGCAGCGTCAGGAGCGCGGGGCCGCCGATGCCCACGAGCCAGCCCCAGATGATCCGGGACCGGCCGAGCCGTGCCCCGCGGGCCACGGGAAGGCCGCGCCCCTTGGCGACCTCGTCGTGCGTGACGATGTGGACGTCCAGGTCGGGGCCCGAGTCGCGGGCCACGGTCGCGCCGACGCCAGGGCCGAAGACGTACTGCCAGGCCTTGCGGCGCGAGGAGCCGAGGACGATCTGGGTGGCGTTGACGCCGCGGGCGAAGTCGAGGAGCGCGTCCGGTATGTCGTCGCCTATGACGTGGTGGAAGGTGCCGCCCAGGTCCTCCACGAGGGTGCGCTGGACCGCGAGCTCCTTGGGCGACGCCGCGGTCAGGCCGTCGCTGCGGGCGATGTAGACGGCGAGGATCTCGCTGCCCGAGCCCTTGGCGGCCATGCGGGACGCGCGGCGGATCAGCGTGCGGCCCTCGGGGCCGCCGGTGAGGCCGACGACGATGCGCTCGCGGGCCTGCCAGGTGGAGCGGATGTTGTGCTCGCCCCGGTACTGCTGGAGGTATTCGTCGACCCGGTCGGCGACCCAGAGGAGCGCGAGTTCGCGCAGCGCGGTGAGGTTGCCGGGGCGGAAGTAGTTGGAGAGGGAGGCGTCGATCCGGTCGGGCTTGTAGATGTTGCCGTGGGCCATGCGGCGACGCAGTGCCTGGGGCGACATGTCGACCAGTTCGATCTGGTCGGCCCGGCGCACCACCTCGTCCGGCACGGTCTCGCGCTGGCGTACGCCGGTGATCGACTCGACGACGTCGCCCAGCGACTCCAGGTGCTGGATGTTCACCGTCGATACGACATCGATGCCCGCCGACAGCAGCTCCTCGACGTCCTGCCAGCGCTTGGCGTTGCGCGATCCCGGCACATTGGTGTGCGCGAGTTCGTCCACCAGGGCGACGGCGGGCGACCGCTCCAGGACGGCGTCGACGTCCATCTCGGTGAAGAGGGTGCCGCGGTACTCCAGCTCCTTGCGGGGCAGCTGTTCGAGGCCGTGCAGCATCACCTCGGTGCGCGGCCGGTTGTGGTGCTCCACAAAGGCCACGACGCAGTCGGTGCCGCGCTCGATACGGCGGTGCGCCTCGGAGAGCATCGCGTACGTCTTGCCGACGCCCGGTGCCGAACCGAGGTATATCCGAAGCTTGCCGCGTGCCATGGCCCCATTGTCTTCCCGAAAACGCTCTGTACGCAGCGTCGACCTTACGGCCAACAATTCCCGCAAAAGGGACGAGGGTGCGCGGACGGGTGCTCCTTGACGCAACCCTGATGGGGCCCGGTCGGAGCCGCTGGGCGGTCGTCAGTGCTCCACGATCTCGCCGTCGCTCAGTTCCAGGACCCGGTCGGCGAGGTCGAGCAGCGCCGTGTCGTGGGTGGCGACCAGGGCGGTGACGCCCTCGCTGCGGACGACGGCGCGCAGCAGCTCCATCACGGCGAGACCGGTCTCCGCGTCGAGCTGCCCGGTGGGTTCGTCGGCGATCAGGAGGGACGGCTTGTTGGCGAGCGCGCGGGCGATCGCCACGCGCTGCTGCTGCCCTCCGGAGAGCTCGCCCGGCCGCTGCCCTGCGTGGTCGGCGAGCCCGACGAGGGCGAGCAGGAGCTCGACGCGCTCTTCACGCGCGCGTGGATCGGTCTTCTTGAGCCGCAGGGGCACGCCGACGTTCTCGGCGGCGCTGAGGATCGGGATGAGTCCGAAGGACTGGAAGATGAAGCCGACGCGGTCGCGCCGCAGCTCCAGGAGCCCGTCCTCGCCGAGGCCCGCGAGTGCGAGACCCTCGACGGTGATCTTCCCCGCGTCCGGGGTGTCGAGCCCGCCGACGAGGTTGAGCAGCGTGGTCTTGCCGGACCCCGACCGGCCCTTCAGGGCGACCAGTTCGCCGCGCGGGACGGTGAACGAGACGCCGCGCAGGGCGTGTACGGCGGCCGCTCCGGTGCCGTACGACCGATGCAGATCCTCGACGACGACCGCGTCCTGCGTCATGCACACTCCCCCGTACGGTCCTGTTGGGCCGGGCGCCAGTATGGTCACCGTACGCCCGGCCCAACAAGGTCCGGATCAGCTCGGGTTGTCCGCGTGGGTGAGGGTCTCCCAGGCGACGAAGAGGTTGTTGGACCCCGCGGGGCGCTTCTGCTCCGTGAGCTTCTGGGTGTTGGTCATCGGCAGCCCCATGCGGCCGTGCAGGGCGTTGTAGCCGACCTCCGTGACGGGGCCGAGGCCCCGGTCCAGCGAGCCCCCGCAGAGCCAGCTCGGCGGTGCCTCGCCCAGCTCGTACTTGGCCTGGAAGCCGAGCCCCTGCCGCAGCCGCTCGCCCACGTCGGTCTTGTAGAGGTCGTCGCCCTGGATGCGGCTGGTCTCGGCGACGTGCGAGATGGCCGAGAGCCCGTACCCGGTGTGCGTGAAGTCGCGGCAGGTCTCCTGGGTGAGACCGGTGACGAAGGTGCCCTGCCCCTGCCAGTACTTGACGATCTTCGCGCGGGTGTCCAGGTTCTGGCTGGGCACGGTCTTGGGCAGGTCGCCGCCAGAGGCGAGATAGACGTAGGCGGCCGTGCGCGTACGGAACTTGGCCATCGCCTTGTCGTACGACCCCTTGTCCTCGATGAAGACGGAGATGCCGATGGCGGCCTCCATCATCGACAGCTCCCAGTTCCCGTTGGAGTTGGAGCCGTTGATGATCTCGGGCAGGTAGACGTTGCGCAGCATCGTCGCGAAGCGGCCCGAGTTGCCCCAGCCTCCGGTGTACGTGTGCTTGATGATCTCGGCGGCCCTGGGCCAGGACGAACCGGCCCAGCCGGTCTGCAGCGGCGCGTTGCTGTTGGTGTGGTCCTTGATGGTGCCGGACCAGGCGTCCATCAGCTCGATGGACTTCTTCGCGTAGCGCTCGTCGCGGGTGATGTACCAGGCGAGAGCGGTGGTGTACGCGGCTGTCGCGTCCTCGCGCTCGTCGGTGCAGCCGTGGTTGGGGTCCGAGTAGGAGCCGCACTCGACGACCGCGCGGGGCTTGGGCGTGCGCGACAGGGAGGCGTACTTGCTCCCCATCATCTGGTCGTAGGCGCCCTTCCAGGGCTGGGCGCCCGCGTTGACCTTCTCCCTGGTGAAGTCCAACTGGCCGCGGGAGACGGTGACTCCGGGGTGGGCGAAGGTGCTGGGCGCGGCGTCGGCGCGCTCGGCGCCGGGCCAGGCGAGGGCGGTGGCGACCAAGGCGGTCACTACGGAGGCGACGGTCGCGAGGACGGTGGTGCGACGTCTGCGGCGGTGACGCACGGGTGTGGGGGTGTCGGCCATGCGAAGGGCCATCCATTCTCGTATGTGAACTTCAAGTGCCTTTCTGAACACGCGTGTTGGCCCGTGACCATAGGTACGGACCAGCCTTCCGTCAAGGCGTGAAGTCACCCCAGACCCCGATGTGGTCCGTCTCCTCCGTGAGCCGCACCCGTCCGCGCAGCCCATAGCGCTCGACGTACTCGCGCGGCAGCTGCAATCGCCCCGCCCGGTCCAGAACCGTGAACTCCTCCCCCGCGCCGCCCTGTTCACGCAGCGTCTCCGTAGACGTACGCCCGTCCCGGATGCGCACGGTGCGGCGGACCTGCCCGGACACCAGCGGGTCGTGCGTGACGACCAGGACGGTCGCGCCGAGCTCCTCGTTGGCGCGGCGCAGCGCGGCGAACACCTCCTCGCCGCTGGCCGTGTCCAGCTCTCCGGTGGGCTCGTCGGCCAGCAGGACGCGCGGCGCGTTGGCGGTGGCGACCGCGACGGCGATCCGCTGCTGCTCGCCGCCGGACAGCTCGGCGGGGCGCCGGTCGCGGCAGTGCGCGACGCCGAGCACACCGAGCAGTTCGGCGGCCCGCGCCGCCCGCTCGCGACGGGGCACGCGCGCGTACTTCATCGGCAGCGCGACGTTCTCCAGGGCGGTGAGGTACGGCAGCAGGTTGCGCCCGGTCTGCTGCCAGACGAAGCCGACGGTCTTCCTGCGATAGCCGAGGCGTTCACGGCGCCCCATGGCGAGCAGGTCGTGGCCCGCGACGCTCGCCCGTCCCGCGGTCGGCAGATCGAGCCCCGAGAGGATCGACAGAAGGGTGGACTTGCCGGAGCCCGATGCGCCCACGAGGGCCAGGCACTCCCCTTCCCCGACCACCAGGTCGAGCCCCTGGAGCGCCTGCACCTCCACCGCGTCGGTGCGATAGACGCGTACGAGGTTGTCGCAGACGACCAGACCCTCGTCACCGGTGGGGCGGCGCGCGGCGGTCGCCCGTGCCTCCAGGTCGGCGAGTTCAGTCATCGTTCCTCCCCAGTCGCAGGACGGCGCCGAGGCCCCGTCGCCGTCCGAGCCATGTCTCCACGCCCACCGCGGCCGCCACCAGGGCGATGGCCCCGGCGGCCGGCACCGCGGTGAACAGCGCGTCGGTCCGCAGGGCGGGCGCGGCGGGCCCGCCGGTGAACTCCCGCAGGTCGAGGGCGGGTCCGAGCAGCTCGGGCAGGGTGAGACCGAGCGTGACACCGCCCGCCACGGCCGCGAGGACCAGCGGAAGGAGCTGGAGCAGATGCAGTCCGGCGACGGCACGGCCGCCCAGGCCGAGTGTGCGCAGCCGGGCGGCGGTGCTGCCGCGTGCGGGGGCGGACAGCAGGAGTTCGAGTACGAGAGCGAGCAGCGCGAGGAGCACGGCCACGGCGGTGCACGCGGTGTGCGCGGCGGTCACCGCCGCGATCAGGCCGTCCTCGTCGGCCTCGGCCTGCTCCTCGGCACGGATCCGCAGCTCTCCGACGCCGATGCCCGGTGCGCTGCGCGGGACGACGGAACGCAGCCGGTCCGGGTCCAGGCGCGGCCCGTACAGGAGCAGGGCGGACTCCTCGAACTCGCTCGCTTCGAAGGCCTCCAGGTCCCGGTTGTCGGCGAGCAGGAGACGTTCTCTGCCCTCGGTGCCGTCGCGTACGGGGCCGAGGGCGGGGTCGCTCTTCACCGCGTCGGGCAGGGGGCCCACGACGCGCAGGCGCCGTTCCTTGCCGTGCACGGTGATGGTGAGCGCGTCGCCCGCGTCGGCGGCGTCGGCGAGCACCCGGATGTCACGGCTGTCACCGCCCCCGCTGATGCCCGCGCCGATGAGCGCGCGGGCCGCCGGTGAACTCC
The DNA here is from genome assembly GCF_042740015.1 of Streptomyces sp. NPDC059037. Classification (NCBI taxonomy): domain Bacteria; kingdom Bacillati; phylum Actinomycetota; class Actinomycetes; order Kitasatosporales; family Streptomycetaceae; genus Streptomyces; species Streptomyces sp. NPDC059037. The sequence continues at coordinate 10,957 of NZ_JBHYIG010000188.1, read as the reverse complement.
CCGCCGCTGAGCGCAGTTTCATGCCGTCGACGCCGATCAGGCCGGCGATCCCGTACCGCCCGCCGTCCGTCCCGCTCATCGGGTCGACCCGCAGCTGCCGCACCGTCACCGTCTCCCGCACCCCACGCGCGCGTGCCAGGCGCTCCGCGGTCTCGGGGTCACGCCCGGCCCCCAGGAAGGAGGCATCGGCACCCACCCGCCAGGCGGCCGCGTCCCGCCGCCCCTCCGTCAGCGTCCCGGTGACCAGACCGCCGAACACGGCACCGGCGAGCGTCACCACCAGGACGAGCAGCGCGAGCGCCCGGGCGGGGGCCTCCTTGGCGGCACGGGACAGCGCGATGAGGACCACGGCTCCGCGCCACCGGGCCGACCAGCGCGCGACAAGGCGTACCGGCAGGGGATAGAGGCGCACGAGCACCACCACCGTGGCGAGCCCGAGCAGCACGGGCACGGCGGCCAGCAGCGGATCGTCTCCCGAGCCGCCCGTGGTGCCACGGGCCCGCAGGGCGAGGACACCCCCCGCCGCGACCACCAGCACACCTGCCTCGGCGACGGCACGGCGGCCGCCGCCGGATCCCCTGTCCCGAAGGAGGGCCCGGTCCCGCACGGCCCACCAGGTGAGCAGGGGCAGCAACAGCCAGGCGCACAGGGCGACTAGCGCCCCACGCCCGTACGCAGCCGACGCGGACGCAGTGGACGCCGCAGCCGACGGGGACGCCGCACCCGGCGGCAGCGAGGCGCCCGCGCAGCCGGCCACGAACCCCAGGACCACGGCCGGTGCGGTCCACAGCGCGCGCCCCAGGGCGATCCCCGAGGCCGACGCTCCACGCGCGCGTTGCAGACGGTGAACGTCAAGCCGACGGCGTACGAAGAGCAGCGAGGCGACCACGACGGCGGCAAGGCCCACCGCTGTCACCGAGGCGAGTGCGAAGGAGATCACGACGCTCCCCTGCCGCCACTGCCGCTGGAACTCGTCCAGGGTGTCCGGCAGTTGGGTCGCGGTCTCCACCTCGGTGGCCGGATGCGAGCCGAGGGCGCAGGCCATGCCGCCGTACGTCCCGAAGTCACAGGTGACGCCCTGCACGGACTCCGGATAGCGGAACATGAGGCGTTCGAAGTCGCGCTGCCCCTGATCACCGACGAAGCGCGCGGCGTCCGCGCCGAGGTCGAGCCGCATGCCCCAGACCACGGTGAGCTCGGCGCGCGACTGGTTCTGCAGCACTTCGACGCCGCGGGGCGCGATGAGGGCGCCGGCATACCGCACCGTGTCGTCCGCCCCGCCGCGCGGATCCCGTGCCGTACGCGCGAGCAGCGGCTGCTCGCGCCAGAGCCGCCGCCCGTCTTCGGCGGCGAAGAACCCGACCACCCGGGCCGGTGCGTCCACGTTCTCCAACGCGCCGGGCCCGAGCCGGAGTTCCTGCCCGAGCCGCAGCTTCAGCGCGTCACGGGTACGGGTGGAGACGGCGATCTCGACCACGCCGCCACGCGCGCGTGGGGGCCGCCCTGCGGCATAGGCGGCAGCGGGCGGCGCGTCGGAGGCGTACAGCAACGACAGAGTGGTCCCGTCGCCGGTCCGCACACCGGGCAGCGCGATCCGGGTGGAGTCGCGGACGAGGTCACCCCGCAGGGCGGCGGGAGCGGCATTCTCGATGAGGGTCGAGAACCGCCCGAGATCAGCACCCAGCGCACTCTTCTCACCGGGCCGCTCCACCTCCGGATCGAACCGCATCCGGTGCGTGATCCCGGGCGCGTCCCGCTGCTCCTGCTCAAGCCGCACCGCCAAGGCATCCCCGGAGGACCGCTCAAGCACCCCCGGCCCGGCCACAACGACCCCACTGAGCACAGCCACAAGCACCGCAAGACACCCGAGCAGCGCGAACTCCCCCTGCACCAGCCGCCTCATACGCCACCACGCCCAGTTGGCACCCGCCGCTTCATACGCCACCACACCCAGTTGGCACCCGCCGCCTCACACGCCACCACGCACCCGCCGACACCACCCGCGCGACGCCAACACACCCCCCGGACAACCGCTCAAGCACGCCCGCCCCAGCCACAACGACCCCACCGGGCACAGCCACAACCACCGCGAGGCACCCGAGCAGCGTCAGCTCCCCCTGCACCAGCCGCTTCATACGCCACCGCGCCCTGTTGGCACCCACCAGCACCGCCCACGCGACACCAACACACCCCCGGACGCCCCCTCAAACATCCCGCGCCCGGCCACCACGACCCCGCCAAGCACGGCCACCACCACCGCAAGACGTCCGAACTGCCCCAACTCCCCCTGCACCAGCCGCTTCACACGCCACCACGCCCAGTCCGCGCCCACCGGCACTCCGCCCCAGCTCCCCGCGCCCCGGCCCTTCCCACGTCCTCCCGCGCCCGCAACACCCAGCCCAAATCACCCGCGCCACCACCCACACCACCCCGCACACGCCCCCCGCCGAGCACAGCCACAACCACCGCAAGACACCCGAACAGCCCCAACTCCCCCACCCCAGCCGCCCTTCACACGTCCTCCCCCGCCCGCAGCACCCGCCCCAGATCCACCCGTGCCACCACCCGCGCCGCCCCGCTCACCACCGCGCAGATCACCGCCGTCACGCCCGCCGCCGCCAGGCCGACCCGGCCCCACGGAACCTCCGTGAGCAGGCCGGGGAAGACCGGGGCGCCCTCCGCGTCCACCGTCACCACCGGCATGATCAGCGCGGCTAGGCCCGCTCCGAGAGCCGTGCCCAGGATCGCTGCCGCGCCGGCCAGCGTCAGTTGCTCCGTCCAGAGGTATGCGGCGAGCTGGCCCCGACGTACGCCCAAGGCCCTCAGCAACGCGAACTCCCGGCCTCTGGCCCGCGCCGAGAGCACCGTGTGCAGGGTGAAGGCGATCACGGCGAACGCCGGCGCCAGCGCGAGGCACAGCACGAGCCCCGCCCGCGCCCCACGCCGCAAGGGGTCCTCGGCGAGCTCCACGCGCGCGTGGGGCACGTCCACGGCCGTGCCGAGGCGCGGCCCGTCCCGCACCGCCTCCCACGCGGCAGTGGCGTCGCCCCGCTCCGCCCCCGCCCACCACATGCTCTCCGGCCCCGGCAGCGCCCCGCTGAGCACCAACTGGGCGGCCATGGCCCGCGAGTCGGCGAGCAGCCGGGGCCGGTCGCGCGCGAGGCCCGGCACCGCCGCGATCCGCCCGACGATCTTCAGCCGCGCATCGCCGCCCGTGCTCCGCCGCACCGTCACCGTGTCCCCGACCCGCATCGCCCCGGAGTCGAGCAGCGCACGATCGGCGAGCGCGGGCGCGGCAGGGCGCCCCTTGGCGCTGTCGGTGCCGAGGCGGACGCCCCACGTCGGGTACTTGAGCCGCGTGTCGGGCCCTCGGAGCACCGCGTCGAGCAGCACGCCGGCCCCCTCGCCTGCCCGGTCCGCGCAGAGGACCGGGCCCGGCGCCTCGCCCACCACCCCGCGCGGCTTCTCGACCCCGGGACACCCCGCCCCGTACCGGTCGGGCGCGTCCGCACGCAGGTCGTGCCAGCGAGCCGCCCGGGTGAGACCGGGCACCCGGTCGACGCGGAGCCGGTAGGTGCGCCGTACCGTCTCGCCCACCATGCTCAGGTCGATCTGCAGGATCCGTACGCCGCCACCACGGATCGGCACCTTCAAAGGAAGCGTCCTGGAGCCACCTTCTTTAAGAAGAGCGGCACTTGAGTGGACGAGACCGTCGTCGTCCTCGAAGAAGACGGTGAGCCGGACGGGCACGGCGCGACCGGGCCCATCGGCCGAAAGCCCCACCCGGAGCGGGAGCCGGCCCTCGGAACGGGCAACCGGCAGCCCATGCGACGGAATCCCCTTCCCCAGCGGCGCGACAAGCTCCCGCAGCGGCCGGTCCGCGAGATCGCCCCGCAGCGAAGGCACCGGACCACGCCCGGTGTTGATCCCCGTGACGGCCACCGCGTCCTGTCCGACATAGCCCTCCGTGGTCACCACGGGAGTGACCGCGCTGACCCCGGGCAGCGCGCCGTACGTCACGCGCCGCTCCCCGGACGGCACGCCATCGCCCGGCTCGATCCGCAGATCGGCGCCCACCTGGAAGGCGGCCTGGTCCTGGTCCCCCCGGTCGAGAACGGCCAAGGCGGTGCTGCTCAGCCCCGCGACGGCCAGGGCCAGCGTCACCACCAGGGCGGGCCCCGCGTGCCGGGCGGCCCGCCGGCCGATCTGCCACCCGCCGAGCGGCAGCACAAGTCCCTTGCCACGCCGGGCCAGCGGGTCGATGGCCCGGGTGAGCAGGGGCAGCAGCCGCAGCACGAGGAGCGCGGCCGCGGTGGTCATCACCACGGGCGCGAAGACGAGCACCGGGTCGACGCTGCCGCCGGTCACCGGCGACCGGTACTGCCGCAGCTGCAGCCACCCGAGGACCGCCACCGCCCCAAGCCCGACATCGGCCCCGACCCGCTGCACCCCCGCGAACCTCCCCACCCGCAGCCGGAGCCGGCTCACCGCCCGCCGGTCCCGCACCGCCCGCGCCGTGGGCAGCAGCACCGCGGCCCCGTGCACCAGGACGGCGAGCCCGGCGGCCACCCATCCGGCGGTGATCGCGGCCGTGTCCGGTACGTCACCGTCCAGCAGCCCGGCCACTGCGAGCAGCCGCAGCAGCGGCCCGGCGATGAAGGGCGCGGCGACCCCCATCGGCAGGGCGATCGCCGCCCACTGCACTCCGGCCGACACCACGAGCCGCCGCGTTCCCGCGCCCCTTGCGGCGAGCAACGCAAGCTCCGGGCGCCGGTGTTCGGAGAGCTGGCGCCCGGTGAGCACGAGGGCCGCGACCGCGAGGGCTGCAAGGAGCGTGGCCGGGACGTAAAGCCCGGCGCGGGCCACGGCGATGGGCGTCGTCAGCCGGTCCACGGCCCTGCGCAGCCCCGCCGACACGGTCAGATCGGTCGCGGCCCCCTTCCCCCGCAGCACCGACAGGGAGGCATCGCTGCCGCCGAACTTCCGGGCGCGCTCCCCCAAGGGGTCGATGTCACCGAGCCGCAGCCCCCGCACATCGGGCACGCCCAGCCACAGCGCCGAGGCGTCCTTCGCGAGCGCCGGCCGCGCCGTGAACGCACCGCGCGGCACCAGGGCGATGGAGTCGGCCGTCCCGAACGTGCTGCTCAGGCCGGCCCACAGCGCGGGCCCGTGCCCCTCGCTCGCGTAGAGCCCGACCACCCGCATCCGCACCGGCCGCCCACCGGCGCCGCTCACGCGCAGCTCGTCACCGGTCCGCACCGCGAGCTCGGCCGCGAACGCCTTGGTCAGGACGGTCTCCATGACCTCAGGGCCAGAACCTGAGGTGCCCGAGGTGCCCGAGGTGCCCGAGGAGCCCGCGGGGCCCGCGGAGCCCGAGGAGCCCGCGGAGCCCGACGAGCCCGCGGAGCCCGACGAGCCCGCAGAGCCCGCAGAGCCCGAGGAGCCCGAGGAACCTGCGGAGCCCGACGAGCCCGCAGAGCCGCCCCGCGGCCACCGCCCCGCCACCAGGTCGGCATGGCGCCGCGCCCCTTCCAGCGCGACCACGGACACCGTGGCGTCCTCGCGGCGGCGCCCCGCGGCCTCGGTCACGGCGAGCTCGTCGTTGCGCGCCGCGGGCGCCCGCAGCGCGAGACGGGTCCGATGAGGTACGTCGCCATAGGTGCGCCCGACCGCGGCCCGCACGTCCGCGTCCCACTGCCGCACATGATCCGACCGGTAACGCCCCGCCACCTCGACGACGGCCTCCCGGTCCGCGGCGAGCCGCTGCCGCACCCCGCCCTCGACCGCCTTCTCGGTCAACGCGGCGAGCGCGGCGAGCACCGTGGCAGCAAGGAGGACGGCAAGACCGGCGGCCCCGAGCACCATCCCGTGATACCGGCCTCTCCGCACCGCCGCGGGCACGCGCCGTCCACTCACCACACCGGTCTCCCCCCGCGTGACCGGCACAGTATGGACGTACGCAAATGTGGCCCGCAACGGTCCGGACAGACCGGATCGCCGCGAGCCACAAGGGAGTTGAACCGACGTCAGTTCTTGTCGGCGACAAGCTCCTTGAGCGCGATGTTGAGTTGGAGGACGTTGACCCGCGGCTCGCCCATGAAGCCGAGGATCCGCCCGTCGACATGCTCGTCGACCAGCTTCTGGACCTGCGCGACGCCCAGGTGGTTCTTCTCCGCGATGCGGTGCACCTGGAGGTCGGCGTAGTCCGGGGAGATGTGCGGGTCCAGACCCGAGCCGGACGAGGTGACGGCCTCGGCCGGCACATCCGATGGCTTGACCTTGAAGCCGGCCGTGGAGTTGTCCTTGACGACGGCCGCCTGCGCGTCCTTCACCTGCTTGATCAGGTCCTTGTTGTCACCGGCGAGGTTGGTGGCACCGGACAGGATCAGCTGGTACTGCGTGTTGACGCTGTTCTCGCCCAGGCCGTTGGAGGGCCGCGGCTGGAACCACTTGAGGTCGGGCTCGGCCGTCTCCTGACCCTTCTTCAGGGGCAAGTCGTAACGCTGCCCAATGAGTTCGGAGCCGACGGCCTTGCCCCCGCTCTTGATCTCCGAGCCGTTGGCCTTGTCGTTGAACAGGGCCTGGGCGATCCCGGTGACGGCGAGCGGGTAGATGACGCCGCAGATCACGGTCAGGACGAGCAGGGCCCGCAGGCCCGCCCACAGCAACCGGCCCGTATTTCCTACCGAGTTGTTCATAGCCATCAACCGATTCCGGGGATGAGAGAAATGATCAGGTCAATGATCTTGATGCCGATGAACGGGGCGATGAGACCGCCGAGCCCATAGATGCCGAGGTTGCGCCGCAGCATCTTGTCCGCGCTCATCGGCCGGTACCGCACGCCCTTCAGGGCCAGCGGCACAAGCGCGATGATGATCAGCGCGTTGAAGATGACGGCCGACAGGATGGCCGACTCCGGAGAGGACAGGTTCATGATGTTGAGCTTGTCCAGGCCCGGATAGACCACGGCGAACATGGCCGGGATGATCGCGAAGTACTTCGCGACGTCGTTGGCGATCGAGAACGTCGTCAACGCGCCCCGGGTGATCAGCAGTTGCTTGCCGATCTCCACGATCTCGATGAGCTTGGTGGGGTTGGAGTCCAGGTCCACCATGTTCCCGGCCTCCTTGGCGGCCGAGGTCCCGGTGTTCATCGCCACACCCACGTCGGCCTGCGCGAGCGCGGGCGCGTCGTTGGTGCCGTCACCGGTCATCGCGACGAGCTTGCCACCGGCCTGCTCACGCTTGATCAGCGCCATCTTGTCCTCGGGCGTGGCCTCGGCGAGGAAGTCGTCCACACCCGCCTCGTCCGCGATCGCCTTGGCGGTCAGCGGGTTGTCACCCGTGATCATGACCGTCTTGATGCCCATCCGGCGCAGCTCGTCGAACCGCTCCCGCATGCCCTCCTTGACGACATCCTTCAGGTGGATGACACCAAGAACCCGCGCCCCCTTCTCGTCCTTGGCGGCGACCAGGAGCGGCGTGCCACCGGCCTGCGAGATCGAGTCGGTCAGCTCCTGGGCGTCGTCGGAGACGGTGCCGCCGTTCTCGGTGACCCAGGCGACGACCGAACCGGTCGCGCCCTTGCGGACCTTGCGCCCGGCCCCGTTCTCGACGAGGTCCACACCGGACATCCGGGTCTGCGCGGTGAAGGCGACCCACTCGGCCCCCTCCAACTCACCCTGGTGCCGCTCGCGAAGCCCGTACTTCTCCTTCGCCAGTACGACGATGGAGCGGCCCTCGGGCGTCTCGTCGGCCAGCGACGAGAGCTGGGCGGCGTCCGCGAGCTCGGCGGCCGTGGTGCCGCGCACCGGCACGAACTCGGACGCCTGCCGGTTGCCCAGCGTGATGGTGCCGGTCTTGTCCAGGAGCAGCGTCGAGACGTCACCGGCGGCCTCGACCGCCCTGCCGGACATGGCAAGGACATTGCGCTGGACCAGGCGGTCCATGCCGGCGATACCGATCGCCGAGAGCAGCGCACCGATCGTCGTCGGAATGAGGCACACCAGGAGCGCGGCCAGCACGATCATGGACTGCTCGGCACCGGCGTACACGGCGAACGGCTGGAGCGTCACGACGGCGAGCAGGAAGACGATGGTGAGGGACGCGAGAAGGATGTTCAGCGCGATCTCGTTGGGCGTCTTCTGCCGGGCGGCGCCCTCGACCAGGTTGATCATGCGGTCGATGAACGTCTCGCCGGGCTTCGTCGTGATCTTGATGACGATGCGGTCCGAGAGCACCTTCGTGCCGCCCGTGACGGCGGACCGGTCACCGCCCGACTCCCGGATGACCGGGGCCGATTCACCGGTGATCGCCGACTCGTCGACGCTCGCGACGCCCTCGACGACGTCACCGTCGCCGGGGATCACATCGCCCGCCTCACAGACGACCAGATCGCCGATGCGCAGTTCCGTGCCCGGCACCGACTCTTCGATGCCGCCGTTCAAACGGCGCGCGACGGTGTCGGTCTTGGCCTTGCGCAGGGTGTCGGCCTGCGCCTTGCCGCGGCCCTCGGCCACCGCCTCCGCCAGATTGGCGAAGATCGTGGTCAGCCACAGCCACACCGCGATCGCCCAGCCGAACCAGTCGCCCGGGTCCTTGACCGCGAGCACGGTGGTGATCACCGAGCCGATCAGGACGACGAACATGACGGGCGACTTGACCATCACCCGCGGGTCGAGCTTCTTCATCGCGTCCGGGAAGGACTTCAGCAGCTGCTTGGGGTCGAACAGACCCCCGCCGACCCGGCCGCCGCCGTCCTTGTGCCCGCCGGGCAGATCCTGGTGCGGTGCACGGGTGGGAGTGGCGGTGGACATGGAGCCGGGCTCCTCTTGCTTCTCTATGTCGGTGGTCATGACGCGAGCCCCTCGGCCAATGGCCCAAGGGCCAGTGCGGGGAAGTAGGTCAGACCGGTGATGATCATGATGGTGCCGACCAACAACCCGGTGAACAGCGGCTTTTCGGTACGCAGCGTGCCCGCCGTCTCCGGAACCGGCTTCTGCTCGGCCAGCGAACCCGCAAGGGCGAGCACGAACACCATCGGCAGGAACCGGCCGAGCAGCATCGCAAGCCCGATCGTGGTGTTGAACCAGTCGGTGTCCGCGCTCAGACCCGCGAAGGCCGAACCGTTGTTGTTCGCCCCGGACGTGAACGCGTACAGAATCTCCGAGAAACCGTGCGCCCCGGAGTTCAGCATCGAGTCCTTCGGCGTCGGCAGCGCCATCGACACCGCCGTGAACCCGAGCACCAGAGCGGGCGTGATCAGGATGTAGCAGGCCGCCAGCTTGATCTCGCGGGTGCCGATCTTCTTGCCCAGGTACTCCGGCGTACGCCCGACCATCAGACCCGCGATGAACACCGCGATGATCGCCATGATCAGCATGCCGTAGAGACCAGAACCCGTACCGCCGGGCGCGATCTCGCCCAACTGCATGCCCAGCAGATCCAGTCCGCCACCGAAACCTGTGTTCGACGAGTGGAAGGAGTTGACCGCGCCCGTCGAGGTCAGCGTCGTGGCCACCGAGAAGATCGCCGAGCCGCCGATCCCGAACCGCGTCTCCTTGCCCTCCAGGGCCCCGCCCGCGACATCGAACGCCGGTCCGCCGTGGTGGAATTCGGTCCACATCATCAACGCGGTGAAACCGATCCAGATCGTCGCCATCGTGGCGAGAATCGCGTATCCCTGCTTCACGCTGCCGACCATCCTGCCGAAGGTCCGCGTCAACGCGAAGGGGATCACCAGGATCAAGAACACCTCGAAGAGGTTCGAGAAGGCGTTGGGATTCTCAAAGGGATGGGCCGAGTTGGCGTTGAAGTAACCGCCACCGTTGGTGCCCAGCTCCTTGATGACCTCCTGCGAGGCCACCGCCCCGCCGTTCCATTCCCGGCTGCCGCCCATGAACTGCCCGACCTCATGAATGCCGGAGAAGTTCTGGATCGCGCCACAGGCCACCAGCACGATCGCGCCGATCACCGAGATCGGGATCAGAATGCGTACGACACCGCGCACCAGGTCGGCCCAGAAGTTGCCCAACTCCCCCGTACGGGAACGGGCGAAGCCCCGCACCAGCGCGACGGCGACCGCGATGCCCACGGCGGCCGACACGAAGTTCTGCACCGCGAGGCCACCGGTCTGCACGACGTGGCCCATGGCCTGTTCGCCGGAGTACGACTGCCAGTTGGTGTTCGCGACGAAGGAGGCGGCGGTGTTGAACGCCTGGTCCGGATCGATCGACTTGAAGCCGAGCGATCCGGGCAGCGAACCCTGCAGGCGCTGCAGCAGATAGAGGAAGAGCACACCGACCGCGGAGAAGGCGAGTACGCCGCGCAGATACGCGGGCCAGCGCATCTCCGTGTCGGGGTTGGCGCCGATGGCCTTGTAGATCCACTTCTCGCCACGAAGATGCTTCTTCGAGCCGTAGACCTTGGCCATGTAATCGCCGAGCGGACGGTATGCAAGGCCCAGCGCCACTATCAGCGCGAGCAGCTGGAGCACACCGGAAAGAACAGGGCTCATATCCGTACTCAGAACCTCTCCGGGAACACAAGAGCGAGAACGAGATAGCCCAGCAGAGCGACGGCCACGACAAGACCGACGATGTTCTCGGCAGTCACAGCTTCGCCACCCCCTTGGCGACAAAGGCCACCAGCGCGAACACCGCGATCGTGGTGACGACGAAGGCCACGTCGGCCATCGTGTGCTCCTAGGAGAGATTCGGGTTTCCTGACCTCTTGAGCAAACCCCCTCCCTGGCCGGATTCGACCGCCGTTGACGCCTCCCTTACGGCCCTTGGCGCTCCATTGACGACTCTCTTACGGCTCTCTCCGCCACGCCCCCTCCCGCCTGCGAAAACGCCGGGGGGGGGCCCCCCCCCCGGGAGGGGGGGGGCCCCCGCGGGCGCCCCATGTCGCCGGGGCCACAGGCCCCCCCCCGGCGGGGCGCCGGCCCCCCGGGGGGA
>NZ_JBHYIG010000187.1:0-19571 GCF_042740015.1 Streptomyces sp. NPDC059037 | reverse complement strand
AGATCTGGGTGGGGGTGCGGGGCTCCCATCGCCCCACACACCCCCGCGGGGGGCCCCCGCGGCCCCCGGGGGGCTTGCGTGACGTACTACGGCGCTCAGACCGCCATGTTGTCGGCGAGGCTGTCGGCGAGATCCTCGCTCAGGTTGGACTCCGTGCCCGGAATCCCCAGGTCCTGGGCCCGCTTGTCGGCCATCGCGAGCAGCCGGCGGATACGGCCCGCGACCGCGTCCTTCGTCAGCGCCGGGTCGGCGAGCGCCCCCAGCTCCTCCAGGGAGGCCTGCTTGTGCTCCATCCGCAGCCGTCCGGCGGCCGCCAGGTGCTCCGGGACCTCGTCGCCGAGGATCTCCAGGGCGCGCTGCACACGGGCGCCCGCGGCGACGGCCGCGCGGGCCGAGCGGCGCAGGTTGGCGTCGTCGAAGTTGGCCAGACGGTTGGCGGTGGCGCGCACCTCGCGGCGCATCCGCCGCTCCTCCCAGGCCAGTACGGACTCGTGCGCGCCGAGCCGGGTGAGCAGGGCGCCGATCGCGTCACCGTCCCGGACCACGACACGGTCCACGCCGCGCACCTCACGGGCCTTGGCCCCGATCTGCAGCCTGCGCGCGGCACCGACCAGGGCGAGCGCGGCCTCTGGCCCCGGGCACGTCACCTCCAGCGATGAGGAACGCCCCGGCTCGGTCAGCGAGCCGTGCGCCAGGAAGGCCCCGCGCCAGGCGGCCTCCGCGTCACAGGTGGCCCCGGAGACCACCTGCGGCGGCAGCCCTCTGATCGGGCGGCCCCTGCCGTCCACGAGACCCGTCTGCCGGGCCAGCTGGTCGCCGCCGGCCACCACGCGTACGACATAGCGCGAGCCGCGCCGCAGCCCGCCGGGGGCCATCACGATCAGCTCCGAGCTGTGCCCGAAGATCTCCAGGATGTCCCGCTTCAGCCGCCGTGCGGCCATCGCCGTGTCCAGCTCCGCCTCGATCACGATGCGGCCGCTCACCAGGTGAAGGCCGCCCGCGAACCGCAGGATCGCCGAGACCTCTGCCTTCCTGCAGCAGGTCCGGGTGACGGGAAGCCGGGAGATCTCGTCCTTCACCGCTGCCGTCATCGCCATGGGCCGATCCTTCCATGCATCCGAAAAATACGGTCGTACGCGGTGGCCAGGAGCTCCGGATCGTGCCTCGGAGTCCCGTCGGGCCGGGCCACCGGCGCCAGCTCGACCGTGGCGCCGAGCCGCTTGGCGGCATCGGTCAGTGACTCACGGTCGGGCACGGCGGCGTCGTCGGCCAGCACCACGTCCAGGGCGAGTTTAGGGGCGTGTCGGGCCAAAACCTCCAAATGACGCTGCGGAGAGAACCCATCGGTTTCACCGGGTTGCGGCGCGAGGTTCAGCGAGAGCACCCTGCGGGCCTTCGTCTCGATGAGCGCGTCGAGCAGTTCGGGGACCAGCAGATGGGGGATCACGGACGAGAACCAGGAGCCGGGGCCGAGCACCACCCAGTCCGCGTCGAGGACGGCGGCGACCGCCTCGGGGACGGCCGGCGGGTCGTGCGGGACCACGTGCACGGACTGCACCTCGCCGGGCGTGAGCGCCACCGTGGCCTGCCCGCGCACCGTGTCCACATCGTCCGGACGCTCCGGGTCGTGGCCCTTGACCAGCGCCTGGAGCTCAAGGGGGACGGCCGACATCGGCAGTACGCGGCCCTGCGCGCCGAGCAGCTTGCCGACCAGGTCCAGCGCCTGGACATGGTCGCCGAGCTGCTCCCACAGCGCGACGATCAGCAGATTGCCGACCGCGTGCTCGTGCAGCTCGCCCTGGGACTGGAACCGGTGCTGGATGACGCGGGCCCAGGTCTGGCCCCAGTCGTCGTCACCGCACAGGGCGGCGAGCGCCTTGCGCAGGTCGCCGGGTGGCAGCACGCCCAGCTCGTCGCGGAGCCGCCCGCTGGAGCCGCCGTCGTCGGCGACGGTGACCACGGCGGTGAGGTCGCCGGTGATGCGGCGCAGCGCGGCGAGCGAGGCGGAAAGCCCCATTCCGCCGCCGAGCGCCACCACCTTGGGCTGAGCGCTCCGCTTGCGGCCCAGTCGGTTCAGCCGCAGGGAAGCCTTCATTCGCGCCCCATGTCCCGATGGACGAGGACGGTCTCGACGCCCTCGGAAGCGAGGCGCGCCGCAAGCTTCTCCGACATGGCGACGGAGCGGTGCTTGCCGCCCGTACAGCCGACCGCGATCGTCACGTAACGCTTGCCCTCGCGGCGGTACCCCGCGGCGATGAGCTGGAGCAGCTCGGCGTACCGGTCGAGGAACTCCTTGGCCCCGGGCTGGTTGAAGACGTAACCGGAGACCTCTTCGTTGAGCCCCGTGAAGGGGCGCAGCTCCGGCACCCAGTGCGGGTTGGGCAGGAAGCGGCAGTCCACGACCAGGTCGGCGTCGACCGGCAGGCCGTACTTGTAGCCGAACGACATGACCGTGGCCCGCAGCTCGGGCTCCTCGTCGCCCGCGAACTGGGCGTCCATCTTGGCGCGCAGCTCGTGCACGTTCAGGCTGGACGTGTCGATCACCAGGTCGGCGTCGCCGCGCAGCTCGCGCAGGAGCTCGCGCTCGGCCGCGATGCCGTCGACGATGCGGCCGTCGCCCTGCAGCGGGTGCGGGCGGCGCACCGACTCGAAGCGGCGCACCAGGGCGTCGTCCGAGGACTCCAGGAAGACGATCCTGCGGGTGACCTGCTTGGACTCCAGGTCCGCGAGGGACTGGCGCAGATTGTCGAAGAAGCGGCGGCCACGGACGTCGACGACGACCGCGATCCGCGCCACGTTGCCCTGCGAGCGGGCGCCGAGCTCCACCATCGTGGGGATCAGCGCGGGCGGCAGGTTGTCGACGACGAACCAGCCGAGGTCCTCGAGGCACTTCGCGGCCGTGCTGCGTCCCGCGCCCGACATGCCGGAGATGATCACCAGCTCGGGGATCGCCGCCTCGGCGGCCTCACCTGGCTCGATGGTCGTGCCCGTACTCACTTGCTCGCCGCCTTCATCGTGCTCGTTCATGTCTCCTGCCCCCGTCGCTCCTCTGAGGTGCCCGCGGTCACGGGTGCCTCGGTCTCACCGTTCGAGGCACCCGCACGTACGGGTTCCTCTTCTTCAATGATCTCTCCGGTCGCCGTGTTCACGGCGGGCGCCACCGGGGCCGCCGCGGCCAGGGCCGCCACGATCGTCTCGGCCGTCTTGCGGCCTATCCCCGGAACCTCGCAGATCTGCTCGATTGTCGCGGACCGGAGCTTCTTCACCGAACCGAAGTGCTTGATCAGCGTCTGCTTGCGCGCGTCGCCGAGGCCGGGCACGGCGTCCAGCGGTCCCGCCTTGAAGCGCTTGGCCCGCTTGGCCCGCTGGTACGTGATCGCGAAACGGTGTGCCTCGTCGCGCACCCGCTGGAGAAGGTACAGCCCCTCGCTGGTGCGCGGCAGGATCACCGGGTCGTCGTCGCCCGGCACCCAGACCTCTTCGAGGCGCTTGGCGAGGCCGCAGACCGCGATGTCGTCGATGCCGAGCTCGTCAAGGGCCCGCCGGGCCGCCGCGACCTGCGGCTGACCGCCGTCCACGACGACGAGCTGCGGCGGGTAGGCGAAGCGCTTGGGGCGGCCGTCCTCCTCGGTCAGGCCGTTCGACGCGACCACCTCGCCGTTCGCCTCGTCGATGACGCCTGCCTCGTCCAGCTCCCCCGTCTTCTCCTTGTCGGCGAGGTAGCGCTTGAAGCGGCGGGTGAGCACCTCATGCATGGAGCGGACGTCGTCCTGCCCCTCGAAGCCCTTGATCTGGAAGCGGCGGTACTCGCTCTTGCGGGCGAGGCCGTCCTCGAAGACGACCATCGATGCGACCACGTCGTCACCCTGCAGATGCGAGATGTCGTAGCACTCGATGCGCAGCGGGGCGCTGTCGAGCTCCAGGGCCTCGGCGATCTCCTCCAGTGCGCGGGAGCGGGTGGTCAGGTCGGAGGCCCGCTTGGTCTTGTGGAGCATCAGCGACTGCTGCGCGTTGCGCGCCACGGTCTCCATCAGCGCCTTCTTGTCGCCGCGCTGCGGGATGCGCAGGGAGACGTTCGCGCCGCGCCGCTCGGTGAGCCACTCCTGGACGGGCTCTATCGGGTCGGGCAGCGCGGGCACGAGGACTTCCTTCGGTACGGAGTCCCCGCTCTCCTCGCCATAGAGCTGCTGGAGGGCGTGCTCGACGAGGTCACCGCTGGTGACCGCCTCGACCTTGTCGGTGACCCAGCCGCGCTGACCGCGCACCCGGCCGCCGCGGACGTGGAAGATCTGGACGGCGGCTTCGAGCTCGTCCTCGGCAAGGGCGATCAGATCGGCGTCCGTGGCATCGGCGAGGACTACGGCGCTCTTCTCCATGGCCTTCTTCAGCGCCTCGATGTCGTCGCGGAGGCGGGCCGCCTTCTCGTACTCCATCTCCTCGGCGGCGTCGGCCATCTGACGCTCGATACGGCGGATGTACGCGCCCGTGCGTCCCGTCATGAACTCGCAGAAGTCCTCGGCGAGTTCGCGGTGCTCCTCCGGGGAGACCCGTTCCACGCAGGGCGCCGAGCACTTGCCGATGTAGCCAAGGAGGCAGGGGCGGCCCGTGCGCTCGGCGTTCTTGAAGACTCCGGCGGAGCAGGTGCGGACGGGGAAGACGCGCAGGAGGAGGTCGACCGTGTCGCGGATGGCCCAGGCGTGGCCGTAGGGGCCGAAGTAGCGCACGCCCTTCTTCTTGTGGCCGCGCATCACCTGCACGCGCGGGAACTCCTCGTTCATCGTCACCGCGAGATACGGATAGCTCTTGTCGTCGCGGTACTTGACGTTGAACCGGGGGTCGAACTCCTTGATCCAGCTGTACTCCAGCTGCAGCGCCTCGACCTCGGTGGACACCACCGTCCACTCGACGGACGCGGCGGTCGTCACCATCGAGGCGGTGCGCGGGTGCAGGTGGGAGAGGTCCTGGAAGTAGCTCGCCAGGCGCTGGCGCAGGCTTTTCGCCTTGCCCACGTAGATGACCCGGCGGTGTTCGTCGCGGAACTTGTAGACCCCCGGCGAGTCGGGGATCTGTCCCGGCTTGGGGCGGTAGCTGGAGGGGTCTGCCATGCCTCACACCCTACTGGCGGGGGGTGACAGTCCGGGGCTTGAGGGCGAGCTGTGCGCGATGGTCCAGCGATGCCTCGCGTCGCAGCCTTCTCCCCTCCGCCCGGTCTCGCGCTGCCTCTCTCCCGCCCTTGAGCCCACCCGCCCTAAAGGACGGGTGGGTGGGGAGGCCCGGCCGGAGGCCGGGGAGGGTCAGCCGTGCTGCCGGGTGCGATGCCGCAGAACGGCCACTCCGGAGAGGCCGAGGGCGACCAGTGCTCCCGCTCCGGCCACGGAGGAGGCAACCGTGACGGGACCGCCGGGCGAGGAGCCGCCCGCCGGCTCACCAGCGGCCTCCTTCCGGGCGAAGCCCCCCGCCGCACCGGACTTCGCGTAGCCGCTGCCGGGCAACTTATCGGCGTACGCGTCGTGCACACGCTTCTGATAGGCGCCCACCGAGGCCCCGCCGGAGCCCACGGCAAGCTTCGCGTCGGCGTCCAGCGGCAGCACCCTTCCCCGCCCCTGGACGTACCAGGCATCGATCTGCGGCTCGCGGAAAACGGTGCCCCCGGGGAGCTTCTTGGCGCCCACGCGCGCGTAGTGCGTCTCGTCGTCCCCGGTGGCGATGTTCACGACCTTCCAGGAGGTGCCCCGCTCGACGGTCCACAGGGAGGCCTCCTGTCCGTCGGACGAGACCGCCTTGCTGGCGAGGAACTCCAGGCGGGCGACCGGCGCCCCCTTCTCGCCCGCGACGAACTCCGGGGAGAGGTAGTACACGGGCACGGCGTCGCCCTGGACGCGCGGGTCCGCCGCGGCCTTGGTGACGGCGCCATCGCGGGCGAAGAAGCGGGAGAGGGTGTCCAGCGTCCCGGGCGAGCTCGCCGCCTTCCGGGCGGCCTCGCGCGAGGCTTCGGAGGGGCCTGAGTCCGCCGTGGCGTGCGGGGCGGCGAGACCGAGGAACAGGGTGGCGGCGGAGCCGGCGAGCACGGCTCTCAGCAGCTGACGGCTCATCGCGCTCACGCCCCGATCCGGTACAGCGAGTGGGTCCAGGAGAAGGTGCCGTTGTCCACGTACCAGTCGTGCGAGGCCCAGTTGTAGCGGTCGCTGGAGGGCCAGGGGTCGCCCCAGTAGACCCAGCTCCGGGCATCGTCGTATCCGTAGAGGACGTGCATGTGGCCGCCGCCGCCCGACCACTGGATGCGGGTCTCCACGGGCCGGCCCGCGTTGATCTCGGCCTGCACGGTCGGGTAGCGCAGCCAACCGGTCACATAGGAGCCGGAGTTGATGCCCGCCCACTCCAGGCCGTTCTGTACGTTGCCCAGCGTGGCCTGGCTGTTGGGGCACTCGGTGTTCTGGTTGCGCCCGAAGGCGGCGTTGCAGAACTGGTTCTGGCTGTACTTCCTGCCGTAGAAGGCGGCGATGGTGTTCCCGCCCGCGGCCCAGCACCAGTTGGTCTTCTCCTGGGCCTGCATCGTGATGTTCAGCCGCTTGGCGGCGAGGGCGGAGGGCCCTGGGGCCGGCCCGGCCGTGGCCGTTGCCGCCGGCGCGGCAACCAGCGCCACCGCCACGACGACGACCGCCGACAACCGTCTGCGTCTGCTGTACCTGCTGTACCTGCTGTTTCTCTGGCGCATCGCGTTCCTCCCGAGTGGGGGCGAGGGGGTGGAGGAGCGCGTCCGGACGCTGCGATTGAGCATCGAGTGTTGTCCGGTACAGGTCAACACGGTTCAATGCGGGATTACTTGGGCCAGTGAACGACGGCGTACGTATGTGAACACCCCTCGTACGCCCACCTGGTGGCCCGTTCCGACCGGCGCGTACGCCCGGGCGGCCGATGTGAATGTTCACAGAAGGGGCCTTGCGATGCGGCACGGCACACAGCTCGCGGAGGAGTCGCCTGCGGACCTGGAGACCGCACTGCGCACCGGTCCCTTCCATGTGGCGCTGCGGGCCGCGATCGCCGCCCGCCGCCTCCCCCTGCAACGGGTACGCCATCATCTCGCGCAGTACGGCGTCAACGTCGGTGTGACGAGCCTGAGTTACTGGCAGCAGGGTGCGCGGCGCCCGCAGCGCACCGAGTCGCTGCGCGCCGTACGCGCCCTGGAGGAGATCCTCCAGCTCCCCGACGAGTCACTGATCCGGCTGCTCGCTCAGCCCGCCCATTCCTCGGGGGGTCCTGGCTGCGAACGCCCCGCCGCCCGCTCCTACCGCTCGCTCATCGAGGCCTCCGACGTCGTGCAGCGCCTCCTCGCCGACCTCGAATCCCCGCTCGACGGCGGTCTGCACACCGTCGGCCACCACGAGCGGGTGCGGATCGGCGCGCGCCGCGAGCTGCTCGGCCGCGATTCGCAGCACGTGGTGCGCTCCCACCGGGACGACGTGGACCGCTACCTCGCGATCTACCACGGCGATCCCGGCTGCGTACCCGAACACATCGGCGTACACGCCCTGGAGAACTGCCGCACAGGGCGCGTGCGGTGGCATCACGAGACGGGTGTGCTCGTCGCCGAGCTGCTCTTCGACGCGCGCCTGCGCGCGGGAGACACCCATCTGTTCCGCTACGGCTTCGAGGACGGCACGGCGGGCACCTCCACCGAGTATCTGCGCGGCTTCACCTACGCGGGCGGGCAGTACGCGCTGCAGGTGCGCTTCGACGAGGGAGCCCTGCCCCTGCGCTGCCACCGCTTCGCCCAGCATTCGGCGGCGGCTCCGCGCGGCGGCCGCCAGGAGCTGACACTGAGCGGCAGCCATCGGTCGGTGCACATCGTGGAGCAGCAGGTGCGGGCGGGGCTCCTGGGGATCGCGTGGGACTGGGAGTGAATCGCCCGGAGTAAATCGCCCGGAGTGAATCGCCTGGAGTCAACGATCCGCCCGGCTGATCGCGTCCTCAGGCCCCGGGCCCCGCGATGATCTTGCCCTTCTCGACCTTCACCGGCAGCTCGGCGAGCGGGACGGTGGCGGGCTCGTGCAGCACCTTGCCGTTCGTGGCGTCGAACTGGCTGCCGTGGCAGGGGCAGGTGAGCTTGTGCCCCTCCAGGTTGTTGATGGGGCACCTCTCGTGCGTGCAGATCGTGCTGAACGCCTTGTACTCGTCTTCCGCGATACGGCTGACCACGACGTTCTCGTCCGTGTAGAGCTTCGAGGCGCCCACCTTGATCTCGTCCGACGCACCGAGGTCCACCGGCGCGGTCGGCGCGGAGCGGTTGCCGCCACCGTCGTCGCCGCCGGACGAGCAGGCCGTGATGCCGAGCCCGGCGGCCGGCACGATGGCGGCGGCGCGCAGCACGGTGCGGCGGGCGGGGGGAGGCGTGCCGGGCATGAACTCTCCACAGGTCAGGCGCATCGGTGACGGATCAGACCATACCGGTGCGGGGACGCGCGCCCGTGTTGGGCATGGCCGTGCCCGAGTGCCGCCCGTATCGGCCCGTGTCCGCCCAGAAGGCCTAGCCTGTGCGCAAGCCGGGGAGCCAGGGAGCCGGTGTGCGCGGCTGCCGCGCCGTACGACCGCAGAGCCGAGAGGAACCAGCCGTGATAGTCGTCGCCGGAGAGGCCCTGATCGACCTCGTCCCGCAGGATTCCGCCGGTGCCGTGCCGCCCTCGCTGTCCCCGCTCGCCCCGCGTCTTGGCGGCGGACCGTACAACACCGCGGTGGCCCTCGGCCGCCTAGGCTCCCCCGTCGCCTTCTGCTCGCGGATCTCGTGGGACGCGTTCGGCGAGGCGCTGGTGGCGGGGCTGCGGGCCGCCGGCGTCGATGTGTCGTACGTCCAGCGGGGCGCGGAACCGACGACGCTGGCCGTCGCCTCGATCGGCGCGGACGGCTCCGCCGGTTACTCCTTCTACGTCGACGGCACCGCCGACCGGCTCTTCACGGCCCCGGACCGGCTGCCCGACGGCGTGCGCGCGGTGTCGTTCGGCACCTGCTCGCTCGTCCTCGAACCGGGCGCGAGCGCCTACGAGGAGCTGATGCGCCGGGAGTCGGCGCGGGGCGTCTTCACGGCGCTCGATCCGAACATCCGGGCCGGTCTGATCCCGGACGCGGACGCCTACCGGGCCCGTTTCAAGAGCTGGCTGCCGTCGGTCTCGCTGCTCAAGCTGTCGGAGGACGACGCGAGTTGGCTCGGCGGCACGCCGCACGAGTGGCTCGCGTCCGGCCCCGGCGCCGTGGTGATCACGCGGGGCGGCTCGGGTCTTGCGGTCTTCACGCGGGACGGCGGGGAGTGGTCCGTGCCGGGTGAGCGGGTCGATGTCGTGGACACCATCGGCGCGGGCGACACGGTCAACGCGGCGCTGCTGCACGGACTTTCCCTGCGGGACGCGCTGTCCGCGCCGGG
Source organism: Streptomyces sp. NPDC059037 (assembly GCF_042740015.1). NCBI lineage: Bacteria > Bacillati > Actinomycetota > Actinomycetes > Kitasatosporales > Streptomycetaceae > Streptomyces > Streptomyces sp. NPDC059037. The sequence continues at coordinate 10,159 of NZ_JBHYIG010000187.1, read as the reverse complement.
TCTGGCCGCGCTCGGCGCGGACGGCTGGGGCGAGGTACTGCGTCTCGCGGCGCGCGCGGCGGCCGTCACCGTCTCCCGTGCGGGCGCCGAGCCGCCGTACGCGGCGGAGCTGGCCTGAGGGCGGTCACCGCGGAGTTGGCCTGAGGCCCGTCAGCCCGTCACCGCGCGCAGGCCGCCCGGCCGGCGGCCGCCCAGCCGGTCGAGCGCCGCCGACGTGGCGTCGTCGGCCGGCAGGTACACCATCAGGCGCTGGCCGTCGCCCTCGGGCAGGGCCAGCGTCTCGTACGACAGAGACAGCGCGCCGGCCTCCGGATGCGCCACCCGGTCGACGCCGCTGCGCCGGGGCAGCCGCGGCACGGCGGCCATGCGCTCGGCGAAGGAGGCGCCCGCGATGACGGTCAGCTCGTCGGTGAACCCCTCGGCATGGGGGTCGGTGAGCATGGAGTCCGACCGGAGGTTCGCGACCTGCTCGTCGGCCACCCGGTCCCATTCGGGGTAGGCGGCGCGGGCCCGCTCGTCGGTGAACAGGAACCGGATGAGGTTGGGCCGCTCGCCGTCAAGCAGACCCACGGGGCCGACGATCCGCTCGTAGCCCGATGTGTACGCGAGGACATCGCTGAGCCGGTTGAGCAGGACGGCGGGGGCCGGCTCCAGGCGGTCGATGAGCGCCCGCACGGTGGGCCGCACCGACTGGGCCGGGGCGCTCGCCGTCGGGCAGCAGGGGTCGCCGCTCAGCTCCTTCTCCAGGCGGCGCAGATGGAAGCGTTCCTCCACGGAGAGCCGCAGGGCGTCCGCGAGCGCGCCCATCACCTGCGGCGACGGGTGGCGGTCGCGGCCCTGTTCGAGCCGGGCCAGGTATTCGACGCTGACCCCGGCGAGCGTGGCGACCTCGGAGCGGCGCAGGCCGGGGGTGCGGCGCCGCGGTCCCGTGGGCAGCCCGACCTCGGCGGGCGTGACCGCCTCACGGCAGGTGCGCAGGAAGTTGCCCAGCTCGTTGTCGCTCACCGATCGAACGTATCAGCCGTCACCGGACCGGATCGTGGCCCTGTCACTACCAGTCTCGGCCCGGCCTTCCTCGGGCATCGGCGGCCGCCCATCGTGGACGGCATGACTTCTGACACCAGTGCCACGACCACCACGACCACCCTTCCGCTGCCCGCCGGCAGCTGGGAGATCGACCCCTTCCACTCCGCCGTCAACTTCACCATCCGCCACCTCGGGATCTCCAAGGTGCGGGGCCGTTTCAGCGAGGTGACGGCCGGTCTCGTCGTGGGCGAAAGCCTTGAGACCTCATCGGTGACGGCCACCATCGCGCTGGCCTCGATCGACACCGGCAACGCGGACCGCGACGCGCATGTCCGGGCCCCCGATCTGCTCGACGTGGAGCGCCGCCCCACGATGACGTTCCGCTCGACGCGGGTCACCGGCAAGGAGGACGACTGGACCCTGGAGGGCGAGCTGACCATCGGCGACGTCACCCGGCCGATCACCCTTGCCGTCGAGTTCGGCGGTCTGCAGGCCTTCCCCGGCGACGAGCGACGCCACGCTGGTTTCGAGGCCACCGGCGAGATCCGCCGCGGCGACTACGGCCTCGACTTCGGGGCCGGGCTGCTCGGCGACGTGGTGAAGATCCAGCTGGACATGCAGTTCCTGGAGCCGGTCGGGACGGCGGCGCCGCAGGGCAGCTGACCTCGGGCCTCAGCCGTCCGTGAACGCGCCGTGCCGCCCCGCCCCGGCGGCGAAGCGGGCGGCGCCCTCGGACGCCTCGGTGAGGGAACGCAGGCCGTGGCGGAGTTCGCCCGCCATCGCCTCCTCCTCGCTCAGGCCCGCCTGTTCGCGTACGGAGAGCCGGTCGCCCCTCATGCAGGTCTGCGGGAACGCGGCGATCTGCGCGGCGAGTGCTTCGGCCTCGGCCCGGCAAGTGCCCGGCGGCACGGTCCGGTTGACGAGCCCCATGGCCAGCGCCTCGTCGGCGGCCACGGGCCGCCCCGTGAGCACCAGGTCCATGGCTCTGCTCTCCCCGATGAGCCGCGGCAGCCGCACCGTTCCCCCGTCGATGAGCGGGACTCCCCAGCGGCGGCAGAACACGCCGAGCACCGCGTCCTCGTCGGCGACGCGCAGATCGCACCAGAGGGCGAGTTCGAGGCCTCCGGCGACCGCGTGTCCGGAGATCGCGGCGATGACGGGCTTGGAGAGCCGCATCCGGGTCGGCCCCATGGGCCCGTCCCCCTTCTCCGACACCTCGTTCCCGTCCGGCGTCGCGATCGCCTTGAGGTCCGCCCCCGCGCAGAACGTTCCGCCCTCCCCCCACAGCACGGCGACGGCCGCCTCGGGATCCGCATCGAACGCGCGAAACGCATCGGCAAGGGCACGAGCGGTGGGCCCGTCGACGGCGTTCCGCACATCGGGCCGCGAGAGCACGATGGTGGTGACGGGGCCTTGGCGTTCACTGCGTACGGGCATGCGCCCAGTCTGGCGCCCCGAAGGGGCGCGGGGAACTGCGCGACAAGCCCCCACACCCCCGCAGACGAACTACAACGCCCCTCAGCTCTTACGAGCCTTGGCCACCTTCTTCGGAGCAACCTTCTTCGCGGCAACCTTCTTGGCAGCAGCCTTCTTCGGGGCAGCCTTACGCACCGGCTTACGCCCCTGCGAGGCCCCATCACTGATGCGGTCCGCCGAGATGATGTCCCGCAGGAACTTGCCCGTGTGGCTCGCCGGAACCCCGGCGACCTCCTCGGGCGTGCCCTCGGCGATGACGAGACCGCCGCCGTTGCCACCCTCGGGGCCCATGTCGACGACCCAGTCGGCCGTCTTGATGACGTCGAGGTTGTGCTCGATGACGATGACCGTGTTCCCCTTGTCGACAAGCCCGGAGAGCACCGTGATCAGCTTGCTGATGTCCTCGAAGTGCAGACCGGTGGTCGGCTCGTCCAGGACATACACGGTCCGGCCCGTGGACCGCTTCTGGAGCTCGCTCGCCAGCTTCACGCGCTGGGCCTCGCCTCCGGAGAGCGTCGGCGCGGACTGCCCGAGGCGGACGTACCCCAGACCCACGTCGTTGAGCGTGCGCAGGTGGCGGGAGATCGCGGGGACGGCCTCGAAGAAGTCGAGCGCCTCCTCGATCGGCATGTCCAGGACCTCGGCGATGGACTTGCCCTTGTAGTGGACGTCCAGCGTCTCGCGGTTGTACCGCGCCCCGTGGCAGACCTCGCACGGCACGTACACGTCCGGCAGGAAGTTCATCTCGATCTTGATGGTGCCGTCGCCGGAGCAGTTCTCGCAGCGGCCGCCCTTGACGTTGAAGGAGAAGCGGCCGGGCAGATAGCCCCGCACCTTCGCCTCCATCGTCTCCGCGAAGAGCTTGCGGACGTGGTCGAAGACTCCGGTGTACGTCGCCGGGTTCGACCGCGGGGTGCGGCCGATGGGCGACTGGTCGACGTGCACGACCTTGTCGACGAGGTCGTCGCCGTCCACGCGCGTGTGGCGGCCGGGAACCGACCGTGCGCCGTTCAACTCCCTTGCCAGGTGCGTGTAGAGGATGTCGTTCACGAGCGTCGACTTGCCCGAGCCCGAGACACCCGTGACGGCGGTGAGGACGCCGAGCGGGAAGGAGACGTCGATGTCCTGGAGGTTGTTCTCCCGGGCGCCGTGCACCGTCAGCTGACGGGAGGGGTCGGCGGGGCGGCGGACGTCCGGGACCGGGATGGACCTCTTGCCCGACAGATACTGACCGGTGATCGACTTGTCGTTGGCGAGCAGCTCCTTCATGGAGCCGCTGTGCACGACCTTGCCGCCGTGCTCGCCCGCGCCGGGGCCGATGTCGACGACCCAGTCGGCGACCTTGATGGTGTCCTCGTCGTGCTCGACGACGATGAGCGTGTTGCCCATGTCCCGCAGGCGTACGAGGGTCTCGATGAGCCGGTGGTTGTCGCGCTGGTGGAGGCCGATGGACGGCTCGTCCAGGACGTAGAGCACGCCGACCAGGCCGGAGCCGATCTGCGTGGCCAGGCGGATGCGCTGGGCCTCGCCTCCGGAGAGGGTGCCCGCCGCGCGGTTCAGTGAGAGGTAGTCCAGGCCGACGTCGACCAGGAAGCGCAGCCGTTCGTTGACCTCCTTCAGGACCCGCTCGGCGATCTTCTTGTCGCGGGCGCCCAGCTTCAGCTCGGCGAGGAAGTCCGCGCAGTCGCTGATGGACATCGCGGAGACCTCGGCGATGGACCGGCCCATGACCGTGACGGCCAGGACGATCGGCTTGAGGCGCGTGCCCTCGCAGGTAGGGCAGGGCACCTCGCGCATATAGCCCTCGAAGCGCTCGCGGCTCGCGTCGCTCTCGGCCTCGCTGTGGCGGCGCTTGACGAAGGGGACGGCGCCTTCGAAGGCGGTGGTGTAGACCCGCTCGCGGCCGTACCTGTTCCGGTAGCGGACCTCGATCTGCGTCTTGTGCCCGTGCAGGAGCGCCTTCTTGGCGCGCTGCGGCAGGCCCGCCCAGGGCATGTCGGTGGAGAACCCGAGGGCGTCGGCGAGGGCTCCCACGAGCCGGCCGAAGTAGTCCTTGGTGTGGCCGTGCGACCAGGGGTGGATGGCGCCCTCGTCGAGCGACTTGTCCTCGTCCGGGACGATCAGCTCGGGGTCGACCTCCATGCGCGTACCGATACCCGTGCAGTCCGGGCAGGCGCCGAAGGGCGAGTTGAAGGAGAAGGAGCGGGGCTCCAGCTCCTCGAACGACAGGTCGTCGTACGGGCAGTACAGGTGCTCCGAGTACATCCGCTCGCGCTCGGGGTCGTCCTCGGGGAGGTCGACGAAGTCGAGTACGACCATGCCTCCGGAGAGGCCGAGGGCGGTCTCCACGGAGTCGGTCAGGCGGCGCTTGGCGGAGTCCTTCACCGTGAGGCGGTCGACGACGACCTCGATGGTGTGCTTCTCCTGCTTCTTGAGCGTGGGCGGCTCGGAGAGCTGGATCGTCTCGCCGTCGACCCGCGCGCGGCTGTAGCCCTTGGTCTGGAGGTCGGCGAAGAGGTCGACGAACTCGCCCTTGCGCTCGCGCACCAGCGGGGACAGGACCTGGAAGCGGCTGCCCTCGGGCAGTTCAAGGACCTTGTCGACGATGGCCTGCGGCGACTGCCGCGAGATGGGGCGGCCGCACTCGGGGCAGTGCGGCTTGCCGATGCGCGCGAAGAGCAGGCGGAGGTAGTCGTACACCTCGGTGATCGTGCCGACCGTCGAGCGCGGGTTGCGCGAGGTCGACTTCTGGTCGATGGAGACCGCGGGCGAGAGGCCCTCGATGAAGTCGACGTCCGGCTTGTCCATCTGACCGAGGAACTGCCGGGCGTACGAGGAGAGCGACTCGACGTACCGCCGCTGGCCCTCGGCGAAGATCGTGTCGAACGCGAGCGAGGACTTGCCCGACCCGGAGAGTCCGGTGAACACGATGAGGGAGTCACGCGGGAGGTCGAGCGAGACGTTCTTGAGATTGTGCTCGCGCGCGCCACGGACGATGAGACGGTCGGCCACGCCGGTCCGCACCTTTCTTGAGAGTGGTGACAGGGGCGGGGCCCCCGTCATTCACAGACTAGGGCGAGCCACTGACAACGCCGGGGCGGTTTCCCTGTTGGTGACAAACCCCGACCACCAAGGATGCCCGATGCCGCACCCGACCATATAGCACGTGCATTCGATTTGCGGCCCTGCTCCGATGCCTTCACCCAAACGTGTGGCGCGGCTATCGTCGGGCGCATGATTGATCATGTGCGCGACCTGGCGTCTGTACGTGACGCGACCGACCGGCTGCTCACCGCAGCCGCGAAACTGAACAACGATTCGACTGCGGAGCCGTCACGCCTCCCGGGCTGGAGCCGTGGCCACGTCCTCGCCCATCTCGCCCGTAACGCGGACGCGCTCGTCAACGTCCTCGCCGGGCGGCCGATGTACGTCAGCGGCGAGGCACGGGACGCGGACATCGAGCGGGACGCCCCGCGGCCCCTGGCCGAGCAGCTCGACGACGTGCGGGAGAGCGACGCCCGCTTCGAGGCACAGGCCGCCGTCCCCGCCGACTGGTCCCGCACCATCGAGATGCGCAACGGAGTCACCGACTCCGCGTCGCGGGTGCCGTTCCGGCGGTGGGTCGAGGTGGAGCTGCACCATGTCGACCTCGGCATCGGGTACGAGCTCGAGGACCTGCCCGATGAGTTCGTGCAGCGCGAGATCGCGTTCCTCGCCGCACGCTTCTCGGGAAACCCCGATGTGCCGCCCACCCGCATCACGGACGGCACGCACGCGTGGAGCACCGGCCGCGAAGGCGAGCCCGAAGTCACCGTCTCCGGGTCCGCGCCCGACGTCGTCGGCTGGCTCTCCGGGCGCCGCGGCGGCACCGCACTGACGGCCGAAGGCGGCCTCCTGCCTGCCCTGCCGCCGCTATAGGCTGAGGAACATGACGTACAGCGGAGCAGTGAAGGTCGGCGGCGGTGCGGACGTGCACGAGCTGCAGGACCTGATGATCTCGAAGGTCGCGGTCGGCCCGATGGACAACAACGCCTATCTGCTGCGTTGCCGGGCCACGGGCGAGCAGCTCCTGATCGACGCGGCGAACGACTCCGGGACGCTGCTCACGCTGATCGGTGGCGACGGCATCGCGTCCGTCGTCACCACCCACCAGCACGGCGACCACTGGCAGGCGCTTGCCGCGGTCGTCGCCGCGACCGGCGCGCGGACCTACGCGGGCCGCGAGGACGCGCCCGGCATCCCGGTGCCCACGGACGTCCCGCTCGTCGACGGCGACACCGTGCGGGTCGGCCAGGTGTCGCTCACCGCACGCCACTTGGTGGGCCACACCCCGGGCTCGATCGCCCTCGTGTACGACGACCCGCACGGCCACCCGCATGTCTTCACCGGCGACTGCCTCTTCCCTGGCGGCATCGGCAACACCCACAGCGATCCACAGGCCTTCGCGCGCCTGCTGCACGACGTCGAGACGAAGATCTTCGGCGCGCTCCCCGACGAGAGCTGGGTCTACCCGGGCCACGGGAACGACACGACGCTGGGCGCCGAGCGCCCGCATCTGCAGGAGTGGCGTCAGCGGGGCTGGTGAGCCGCGGGGTCAGGCCTTGCCGACCAGTGCGGCCACCCGCTCCACCGCGAAGACGTAGCCCTGCACGCCGCACCCGGCGATGACGCCGTCGGCGCGCTGGGAGACGTAACTGTGGTGCCGGAACGCCTCCCGCTGGTGGATGTTGGAGATGTGCACCTCCAACACCGGCATTCCGTCACAGGTGTTGAGGGCGTCCAGGATCGCGACCGACGTGTGCGAGTACGCCGCCGGGTTGATGACGATGCCTGCGTGGTGCTCGCGCGCCTCGTGGATCCAGTCCACCAACTGACCCTCGTGGTTGCTCTGCCGCAGGTCCACGGTGCCGCCGTGCGCGGCGACCGCCTTGGCGCACAGCGCCTCGACGTCGGCGAGGGTGTCGGAGCCGTAGATCTCTGGCTGGCGCTGACCGAGCAGGTTCAGGTTGGGGCCGTTCAGGATCATGATCGGGGCGTTGGCAAGAGTGCGCGTCATGTCGTCAGCGTACTGAGGGATCTCTCCACGCCTCCGTACGCCCCCCGTAACCGGCCGTCACAGCGGGTAGTTGACGCGGCATGCACAAAAGCCACTCCCCTGCCAAAACGCCCTCTCTGCCGCGGCTCGCGGCCGCCTCGCTCGCCGGTACCGCCATCGAGTTCTACGACTTCTTCATCTACGGGACGGCCGCGGCGCTGGTGCTCGGGCCGCTGTTCTTTCCGACGTTCTCTCCGCTGGCGGGAACTCTCGCCGCCTTCGCGACATTCGGAGTGGGCTTCGTGGCCCGGCCGCTCGGCTCCGTCCTCTTCGGGCACATCGGTGACCGGCACGGGCGGCGCCCCGTCCTCATCGTCTCGCTGCTCCTGACGGGCCTCGCCACGGTCGCCGTCGGCTGTGTGCCCACGTACGCGTCGATCGGCACGGCCGCTCCGGTGCTTCTCCTGGTGCTGCGTTTTCTCCAAGGGCTCGGGCTGGGCGGCGAGTGGGGCGGGGCAGTGCTGCTGACCGCCGAGCACGCGCCGGCCGAGCGGCGCGGGCTGTGGGCGAGCTTTCCGCAGATGGGTCCCCCGCTCGGCTTCCTGCTCGCCAACGGCATCATGCTGACGCTCTCGGCGACCCTCACCGACGCACAGTTCGCCTCCTGGGGATGGCGGGTGCCGTTCTGGGCGGCGGGCGTGCTCGCGGCGGCCGGGCTCGCGCTGCGCACGTCCCTCGCGGAGAGCCCCAGCTTCCTCGAACTGCGGGAGCACGCGCGCGTGCCGCTCGCCGAAGTGGTGCGCGACCACTGGCGTCTGGTCCTGCTCACGGCGGGCGCGCTGGCCGTCGGGTACGCGGTGTTCTACGCCGTCACGACGTGGTCGCTGGCGTACGCGGTGGAGCGGCTCGACGTGAGCCGTACGGTCATGCTCGCCTGCATCATGGCGGCGGTCGTGGTGAAGGGCGCGCTGACTCCCGTGGCCGCCGTGCTCGGCGACCGCTACGGACGGCGCCCCCTGTGTCTGCTCGGGTGCGCGCTCTCCGCGCTGTGGATGTTCCCGATGATCGCGCTCCTGGCGACCGGTGAGCCGCTGCTGATGTTCCTCGGCTTCCTGGTGGCGATGCTCGCGTTCATCACGATGTTCGCGGTGATCGCCGCGTATCTGCCCGAGCTGTACGAGCCGCGGGTGCGCTGCACCGGCGCCGCGGTGGGCTACAACCTGGGCGGGGTGCTCGGCGGCGCGCTCACCCCGATCGTGGCGACGGCGGTGGCGCAGGGGGGACGGGACTCCGTGGGGCGTCGCGGCGTATCTGACCGGGGTCGCCCTGCTGAGCCTGGGGTGCTTCGCGCTGCTGCCGGAGACCCGGCCGGTTCCGGAGCCGGCCCCCGTCACGGCGTGACCGCGAGCTCCAGGTAGGCGGCGAACACCACGAGATGGACCCCGCCCTGCAGCGGCGTGGCGCGTCCCGGCACGACCGTGAGCGTGCCGACGACGACGGTCAGCGCGAGCAGCACCATATGGGTCGGGCCGAGGCCGAGCACCAGTGGCCCGGAGAGCCACACCGAGGCGACCGCGACGGCCGGGATGGTCAGGCCGATGCTGGCCATCGCGGAGCCGAGGGCGAGGTTCAGGCTGGTCTGCACGCGGTCGCGGCGCGTTGCGCGCAGGGCCGCGATGGTCTCCGGGAGCAGCACGAGCAGCGCGATGATCACGCCGACCACGGCGTGCGGCATGCCGGCGTTCTCCACGCCGGACTCGATCGTCGGGGAGACCCCCTTGGCGAGGCCGACCACACCGATCAGGGCGAGGCCGAGCAGGCCGACGCTGATCAGCGCGGCGCGGTTGGACGGGCCCTCGGCGTGCTCGGAGTCGATCACCTCGCCCATGCGCGTGATCGGCAGGAAGTAGTCGCGGTGGCGCATGGTCTGGGTCGCCACGAACAGGCCGTACAGGACGAGCGATGCGAGCGCGGCGAAGGTGAGCTGCGCGGTGGAGAACTCGGGCCCCCGCTTGCTCGTGGTGAAGGTCGGCAGGACCAGGCTGAGGGTGGCGAGCGTGGCGACGGTCGCGAGGGCGGCTCCGGTGCCCTCCGGGTTGAAGACGGCGACGCGGTGGCGCAGCGCGCCCGCGAGCAGACAGATCCCGACGATGCCGTTGCAGGTGATCATCACGGCGGCGAAGACGGTGTCGCGGGCCAGCGTCGCGCTCTTGTCGCCGCCGTCCGCCATGAGCGTCACGATCAGCGCGACCTCGATGATCGTGACGGCGACCGCGAGGACGAGGGAGCCGAAGGGTTCACCGACGCGGTGTGCGATCACCTCGGCGTGGTGCACGGCGGCGAGCACGGCCCCGGCGAGCACCAGTGTCACCACGGCGACCACCGGGCCCGGCAGATCGCGGCCCCAGGTGAGGGCGAGCAGCACGACGGCGAGGACCGGTACGGCCGCGGTCCACTGTGTGGCGAGTGCCCGAAGCCGAGTGATCATGCCTTCGATGCTGCCCTGCCCTCACCGGGCACGCGACTGGGACGAGCACGGCACGGGAGTGGGGGGCGGGGGGGGGCGCGCGCGGCGGCCCCCGGGGGGGGGTCGCGGTTGGGGCGGCCCCCGGGCGGCGAAGG
>NZ_JBHYIG010000186.1:0-19592 GCF_042740015.1 Streptomyces sp. NPDC059037 | reverse complement strand
GGGCACCCCCCCCTGGTGCCGGGGGGGGGGTGGCGCCGCCCCGCCGCCCCCCCATTGGCCCCGCCGGCGGGGGGGGGGGGGCCGGCCGGCCCCCCCCCCCCCCACCGGGGCCCGGCACCGCGAACGGATCCGATCCCCCGCCCCCTCACTTCACCCGCGACATCCGCGCTTCCGGATTGCCCGACTTCTCGTTCTCCGAGAGATAGCGCAAGTCGTCGCCCACCGGGCGCAGTCGCACCGTATGGCTGTTCTTGGTGCACTGCGCCGCGCTGTCCGCCCGGCCCTTGCCCTGGGCCACGATCTCCTTGGCCGACACCGACTTCAGGACGAGGTCCACGGCGCAGGTGCCGCCCAGTTGGTCGGTCTGGGTCATGACCGCGAAGCGTTCGCCGACCTTGCCCTGCTCGACCTTGAGCCTGAACGTGCCCATCGGGACGGCGCCGTTGGCCGCGACCGCCTGGCCCTCCCAGGTGCCGCGGTAGGAGGCGGGGACCTTGCCGCCGCCCTGGTCCGCGCCCTCGCCAGGCTCTTCGCTCGCGGTCGCGTTCGGCGGCTGCCTCCCCGCGTCGCTCGAATTCCCGCCGTCCCCGGGAAGCAGTCCCAGTACGAAGACGGAGCCGATCGTCACCGCGGCGAGCGCGCCCGCGACGCCGAGGACGAGGGTGCAACTGACCTTGCGGCCCTTGCCGTCGACGCCGCCCGGCACGGAGGTCGCGGCCACCGAGACGCTGACCCGGCCGGGCGGCCCCGACGGCGCGGGGACCGGCGCGTACGAAGCGTCCGGCGGGCCGAAGGAGCCGCTGCTGCCCTGCGGGCCGAAGGAGCCGCCGCCCTGCGGCACTTCACGCCCCGCGCCCCGCGCCTCGGAACCTCCCGCCGACGAGCCCACCGTCGAAGGCGGTCCGCCCACCATCGAGCTGCCGAACGGCACGGGCCCCGAGGGCTGTTCCGCGATGCCCGTCCCGTCCGTGTCCAGGTCGAGGATCCGCACCGCGCTCCGGCTGACCCGCTCCACCAGCGGACCCGGCAGCCACCCGGCCGCCACCAGAGCGTCCGCACCCGATGGCGCGAGGCGCCGCGCGATCTCCGCGGGAGCCGGGCGCGCGGCCGCGTCCTTGGCCAGGCACTCACGCGCGAGGTCGCGCAACTCGCCGTCGAGGCCGTCCAGTTCCGGCTCTTCGTGGACGACCTTGTAGAGCAGCGACGCGGACGAGTCGCCGGGGAACGGCGAGGCCCCCGTGGCCGCGTACACCAGAACGGCGCCCAGCGAGAAGACGTCCGCCGCCCCGGCGACCCCCTTGCCGAGGATCTGCTCCGGCGACATATAGCCGGGCGAACCGATGGAGACACCGGTCGAGGTGAGCGAGGCCGTGCCGTCCGTGGCCCGCGCGATGCCGAAGTCGATCAGCCGCGGACCGTCCATGGTGAGCAGCACGTTCGACGGCTTCACATCACGGTGCACGAGCCCGAGTCCGTGTACGTGCGTCAGCGCCTCGGCGAGGCCCGCGACCAGTACGCGTACGGAATGGGCGGGCAGCGGAGCAAGATCGCGCACCGCTTCCGCCAGCGAGGGACCCGCCGCGTACCCCGTGGCCACCCACGGAACGGCCGCCTCCGGATCGGCGTCCAGGACCGGCACGGTCCAGTCACCGCCGACCCGCCGCGCCGCGTCCACCTCACGCCGGAAGCGGGCGCGGAACTCCTCGTCGAGCGCGAAATGCGGATGGACGACCTTCACCGCGACCGTACGGCCGCCCGTGCTGCGCCCCAGATAGACCCGGCCCATACCGCCCGAGCCGAGCCGGCCGAGCAGCCGGTAGGGCCCGATGGCGGTCGGTTCGCCGGGATCGAGCGGGTGCATGACGAAGGCCTCCCCCAGACGGCGCCGCGCGGCCGCGGCCACTGGGACCGCGGGCATTGTCTGCAGCTCAGCGTAGTCCGCGGGCATGCCAGGAAGTCCAGGCATGCCCAAGCCGGGCCCTACCTCGGTTCGAGCAGCTCCACCCGTACGTCCGCGGGGAAGCCCGTCGTCTCCCCCACCCGGCGTGCGAACTCCGCCACGCCTTCGAGCTGCGCGCCGCCGAACCGGAAGTCCAGCGTCGTGAAGTACCGCTCTAGCACCCCCGCGTCGAAGGTCTCCCAGCGCGCCGCCTGCTCGGAGACCTTGCCGACCTCCTCCAGCGAGAGATCACGCGAGGCCAGGAAGGCCTTGTGCACCTCGCGGACGACGGCGGGCTCGCGCTCCGCGTACTCGCGCCGCGCCGCCCAGACCGCGAAGACGAACGGAAGCCCCGTCCAGTCCTTCCACATCTGGCCCAGGTCATAGACGTCCAGGCCGAGCCGCGGCCCGTCGATCAGATTCGCCCGCAGCGCCGCGTCCCCGATGAGCACGGCGGCGTCCGCCTCCTGCATCATCAGCCCGAGGTCGGGCGGACACGTGTAGTAGTCGGGGCGTACGCCGAAGCGCTCGGCGAGCAGCAGCTGCGCCAGGCGCACGGAGGTGCGCGACGTCGAGCCGAGCGCGACCCGGGCGCCGTCCAGTTTCTCCAGGGGCACCTGCGAGACGATCACGCAGGACATGACGGGGCCGTCGCAGCCGACCGCGAGATCGGGGAAGGCGACGAGGTCGTCGGCGTTGCGGAGGAACTCGACGAGCGTCACCGGCGCGATGTCGAGTTCACCCCGCACCAGCTGCTCGCTGAGCTTTTCCGGGGTGTCCTTCGTCAGCTCGAAGTCGAGGAGCGTTCCGGTGCGCGCGAGTCCCCAGTAGAGGGGCAGGCAGTTCAGGAACTGGATGTGACCGACGCGCGGCCGGGGCGTGCGGCGGGGGCTGGGCAGCTGATCGGCGCCCGCACCCGCGAGGGTGTCAACGGGAGAATTGTCCACATCGGGGAGGCTAGCCCCCTTGCTGTACCGTGCAGTGAGCGGGGCCGAAATGCGCCCTTGTCAACCCCTTCGGACCTGGTCCGTCAACCCCTCTGGGGGGTCCGTCAAACATCCGGGTGACGTGATCTTGCCCCCTATTGCTTTCGGCTGCCTGCGTGCTAAGCTCGCCGCAAGTTGCAGTTTGGTTTCCCTTGCAGTACAGAGCCTGCGGAGCATGTGACCCGCGGGCTCTCGTCGTTTTCAGACTTATGCAGTTGTTTCAACAATCGCAGGTTCTGGAGCAGGGCAACCCTTTGGCCCAAGGAGGGCTTATGGCTACCGGAACCGTGAAGTGGTTCAACGCCGAAAAGGGCTTTGGATTCATCGCCCAGGAAGGCGGAGGCCCCGACGTCTTCGTCCACTACTCCGCGATCAACGCGAACGGCTTCCGCTCCCTTGAGGAGAACCAGGCCGTGAGCTTCGACGTCACGCAGGGCCCGAAGGGTCCGCAGGCGGAGAACGTCACCCCCATGTAATGGGGCGCCCCATTCGCGTGGGGCGTGTGACAGTTCCGGTGACTTGATCCGGACATGGATAGCAGTACCCAAGGGGCCCTGCCCTCGCCATTGCGGCGAGGCGCGGGGCCCCTGCCTTTTTCTGGCGGGGGCGCCTTGAGCGGTGGGGGTGCTTTTCTTTCTGCGGGTGCGTTTGTGGTTGCTCGCGCAGTTCCCCGCGCCCCTTACGGGGCTATCGCGTCCTGCGGGGTCCATCCCTCGCGGGGGACTGCGGCGAGCAGGCGGATCGTGTACGGGTCCTCCGGTGTTGTCAGGACTTGGGTCGTCCTGCCCTGTTCCACCACCTTTCCTCTCCGCATCACCAGGACCTCGTCCGTGATGTGTTGGACCACCGCCAAGTCGTGGCTCACGAAGACCAGGGCCACGCCCGTGTCGCGGCGGATCTCGGCAAGGAGCTGGAGGATCTGGGCCTGGATCGATACGTCCAGTGCCGCCACCGCCTCGTCCAGGACGAGGACTTGGGGGTCCACGGCGAGGGCTCTCGCGATGGCCAGGCGCTGGCGTTGGCCGCCGGAGAGTTCGCGGGGGCGGGCGCCGGCCTCTCGCGCGCCCAGGCCCACCTGGTCCAGGAGGTCCCCCACCTGCTTCTCGTCCCTGCCGTGCAGGGTCAGTGCCGTACGGAGGCACTGGGTCGAGGTGAGGCGCGGGTCCAGGGAGAGGTAGGGGTCCTGGAAGACCATTTGGATCTCTCGGGCGCGGGTCAGACGGGCCTGGCGGCCTCGGGGGGTGCGGGGCTCCCGGGGGCGGCCGTTCACCTTTACTGTGCCGGTGTCCTGCCGGACCAGGCCCACCAGCATGCGGGCGACCGTCGTCTTGCCCGAGCCGGATTCGCCGACGATTCCTATGGAGCCGCCGGGCGACACCGTGAACGTCACATCACTCGCCGCCTGGTGGCGGCCGCCGCCCGGCAAGGGGTAGCTCTTGCCCAGGCCGGATACTTCCAGCAGGTCTGACGGCATCAGGAGTTCACCTTTCGCTGAACAGAGACGGCGCAGGCCGCCGTCCCCCCGTCCGGCAGTGGCAGTTGCCCCGGAGTCCACGTCTCGCAGCCCGGTTCCGCGTCCCCGCAGCGGGAGACGAAGGGGCAGCCGTCGAACGTGTCCGAGAGGGATGGAGGGCGGCCCGGGATGGGGCGGAGGGTGTGGGGCGTTTCGCCCAGGGTCGGGGAGCAGGCGAGCAGGCCTCGGGTGTAGGGGTGTGCCGGGGACTTGAACAGGGCCTCGGCCGAACGCTCCTCGACGACCCGGCCCGCGTACATGACGTACACCCGGTCGCAGTACGCGGCCGCCAGGTGGAGGTCGTGGGTGATGAAGAGGAGGCCCACGTCGCGGGTCGCGCGCAGGTCGCGGAGGAGGGCGAGGATCTCCGCCTGTGTCGTGACGTCGAGCGCGCTCGTCGCCTCGTCCGCCAGGAGCAGGCTCGGTTCCGCCGCGAGGGCGCCCGCGATGACCACGCGTTGCAGCATGCCGCCGGAGAGTTCGTGCGGGCGCTGGCGTACGCGGTGTTCGGGGTGTGACAGGCCCACGGTAGCGAGCAGTTCGACCGCCTGTTCGCGGCTCGCGCCTCGCTCCACCAGGAAGTCGCCGATCCTGCGTACGGGGTTCAGCGCGGCCCGGGGGTCCTGGTGGACCATCGCCACCGTCCGCGCGCGGTGGGTGCGCAGGGCCTCGCCGGTGAGGGGGAGGATCTCTGTGCCGTTCACGCGTACGGAACCTGATGTCACCGCCCGCGCCGGCAGCAGGCCGAGGGCCGCCTTCGCCGTGGTCGACTTGCCCGAGCCCGACTCGCCCACCAGGCCGACGACTTCACCGGGAGCGACAGTGAGGGACACGCTGTCCAGGAGCGGGCGGGCGGCGCCCGGGACCCGCAGGGTCAGGTCTTCTGTTTCGAGCAGTGGCATGTGCATTTTCACTGCCTTCCTAGCCGGTCGGCGGCCCAGACTCCGACCACGTTGAAGGACACGACGACCAGGGCGATGGCCGTGCCGGGGACGAGGGCGGGGAGCAAGGCGCCTTGGACGACCGCCGCCTGGCCCTCCTGCACCATCAAGCCCCAGTCGGAGGAGGGTGGTTGGGCGCCGAATCCCAGGTAGGAGAGGGTCGCAAGGGACATCAGGGCCTCGCCGAACAGCACCACCAGGTAGCCGAGGATCGCTCGGCCCAGGTTCGGGACGAGGTGCGCTACACAGATCCTCGCCCCGCCCATGCCCTGCACCCGGTAGGCGTCGACGTACGGCTTGCGGGTCTCGGAAAGGGCCAGTGAGCGTACGTACTTGGCGATCGTGGGGGTGAAGGCGAGGCCCAGTGCCAGGACCGACGTCGTCATTCCCGCGCCGAACACCGCGATGATCAGGACGGTGAACAGCAGGCCGGGGAACGCGTACATCACGTCCGTGAGCCGTGAGACCAGCGCGTCCACCCATCCCCCGCGCCAGGCCGCGAGCACGCCGAGCGTGACGCCCAGGACCGCGGCCACGGCGAGGAGCAGGATCGGGGCGATCAGGCTCGTGCGGGTGCCGTACAGGGCGCGGGAGAGGAGATCCTGTCCCGAGGAATCCGTTCCCAGGAGGTGGTCCCCGGAGGTGCCGACCAGCGATGCCGAGAGGTCGATGGCGTCCGGGGCGTAGGGGGCCAGGAGCGGTGCGAACACCGCGGCGAGGACCACGAGGCCCAGCAGACCGGCGGCCACCATCACTCCGACGGGGCGCCTGTCACGTACGGCCAAGGGCGTGAGCCCCACAACAGCGTCGGCCATCAGGCCCTCGCCTCCTTGACGCGCGGGTCGAGCAGCGGATGGACCACGTCCACCAGCGTCGTCACCACGATGTAGCCGGTGACCATGAGCAGCAGGACGGCCTGCGCCACCGGGAAGTCATGTGTATTGATCGCGCCCACCAGGAGCGAGCCGATGCCGCTGATGCCGAAGGCCGTCTCCACGACCACCGTCCCCGCGAGCATTCCGGCCATCACGAGTCCGCACATGGTGATGATCGGGCCGAGCGCGTTGCGCAGGATGTGGCGGCGGATGATGTCCCGCTCCGGGACTCCCGAAGCCCGCGCCGCCTCCACGTGGTCCGATGCCGCGGCGTCCGCCATCGCCTGGCGGGTGACCCGGCTGATGATGGCGAGCGCGCCGAGCGCCAACGAGAGTGCGGGGAGCGTCAGATGGTGGAGCGTGCCGGTGAAGCCCTCGCCCGATCCCGTGACCGGGAACCAGCCCAGTTGCACGCCGAAGAGCGAGACGAGCGCGATCGCGGCGACGAAGGACGGGACCGACGCGGCGAGTGTCGTGCCGCCGACCACCGCCGAGTCGATCCACGTCGAGCGTTTGACGGCGGCCAGGATTCCGGCGCCGACGCCGAGCACCACGAACAACACCGTGGCGTAGGCGACCAGTTGGAGGGTGGTCGGGAAGCGGGACGTGATCAGGTCGGCGACCTGGTCGCTGTACTTGAAGGACCGGCCCAGGTCGAAGTGGACGCAGTCCCACAGCCAGCGGCCGTACTGGACGACCAGCGGCTCGTCCAGGTGGTACTGCGAGCGGACCTGCGCGAGCCGCTCGGGCGTCAGCTTGTCGCGGCCGCCCGCGAGGAACACCGCGGGATCACCGGGTGCCGCGTACACGGCGGCGAAGATGACGAACGACGCGGCGAAGAGCGTGGCGACAAGGCCGGCCAGGCGCCGCAGCAGTCGGGAGACGAGCATGGGGCTCCTCACCTAACCCTTCTTGGCGCTCTTGGCGCCGAGTCCGGCCGCCCACGGGTAGTAGAGGTAGGCCTGCGAGGCGGGCGGGCCGGTCAGCTTGTCGCTGATGACGAGGGCCGACGGCACCTGCGCGACGGGGATCCAGACACCCGCGTCCACGAACCTCTTCTGTACGTCGATGGCGAGCTCGGCCCGCTTGGCGTCGTCCAGGGTGCTGAGTGCCTGGCGCACCTTCTTGTCGTACGTGGCGTCCTTGAAGCCGACCCAGTTGTTGGCGGAGTCGGAGAGGCCGTTGTCGTAGAAGCCCATGGGGTCGGCCTTGGAGATGTACCAGTCGCCGACCAGGACGTCGATGTCCGCGCGGGCGGCCGGGTCGCTGTAGAACTCCTCGAACTGGGCGGTCGGGACGGTCTTGATCTGCCCCTTGAGCCCGATCCGCTGGAGCGCGGAGCGCACCGCGTTCGCGACGACCGTGCGGCCCTGGCTGCTGTCCGTGCCGATCACGATGGGGTCGGTCGGCGCGCCTGCCTTCTTCACAAGCTCCTTGGCCTTGGCGAGATCGCCGGCGGAGGGCGCGGCGGGCGCCGCCCCCTCCAACTTCTTCTGTGCGGCGGCGAATTCGGCCTTCTCATAGCCCCAGGCGCCGGAGCCGACCGGAGTGGCCCACGGCTGCACAAGGCCGCCGTAGCCCGACTTGGCGATGCCCGAGCGGTCGAGCGCGAGGGACAGCGCCTGCCGGATCCGCGGGTCCTTCAGGCCGCCGCGCGCGGTCGGGATGAGGACGAGGGACGCGGTGGAGGGGCCGTAGTGCTGGTCGAGGCCCTTGGTGGAGCGCAGGGCGGATGCGGTGTTCGGGGATTCCGCGTACGTTCCGTCGGCGGCGCCCGTCTTCAGGGCGTTGACCAGGGCGCTGTCGGAGGCCCAGCGGAAGACGACCTGCCGGGTCAGCGGCTTGTCGCCCCAGTACTTGTCGTAACGCTCGATGGTGATGGAGTCGCCGGACTTCCAGCCCTTGAGGGCGTACGGTCCGCTGCACGCGTCGCCCTGCCCCGGCGTGCCGAACTCCTTCCCGGCGGCGGTCACTTGCTCCTTGTTCCAGACGATGCCCGCGTCACCGGCGAGCGCCTTGGTGAAGAGCGCGTCGGGGGCCTTGAAGCGGACGGTGATCTCGCGGCCGCCGGTCTTCTTCATGGACTTGACGTTGCCGAACTCGTCGGCCTGTTCCATGTCCGGGTCCGCGTGCCGCTTCAGCGACCAGAGCACGTCGTCGGCGGTGAGCTTCGAGCCGTCGTGGAAGGTGACGCCGTCCCTGACGGTCAGGACGAGGGTCTTGTCGTCGGGGGTCGCGGCCTTCTCGGCGAGGAAAAGCTTCGTCGTCATGTCGGGCTGCAGCTGGTACAGCCGCTCGCAGACGTTGGTGAGGACGACGCGGCCCGCGCTCGTTCCCTGGGTGTCGAGGTCAAGCGAGTCGGGCTCGTCCTCCAGGAGCCAATTGGCCTTGTCCAGCTGCCCCTTGGCGGCCATGGTGGTCGCGCTCAGCTTCAGCTTCGCCGCGTCGGCGGGCTTTCCGCCGGTGGCGGCGGTGTCGGCGCCGCTGCACGCTGCGGCGGTGAGGAGGGTGGCCGCGGTGAGGCCCGCGACCAGGGGCCTGCTGATGGTCCGGGTCGTCGTCATCTGCTGTCTCCGTACGGGCCGTCGTAGAGGTTCCAGGGCATGTGCTGGTAGTCGCGGTCGCAGGGGGTGCCGGCGGTGGCGTGGTAGTCGCCGCTGGTCAGGTCCACGCAGGAGGAGACGAGCGTGGTCCAGTGCTTGACCTCGGGCCTGCGCGGGTCGGGGTGCGTGCACAGCGACTCGGGGTGGCCGAGGTGGTCGGACATGGCCTGCTTGATCAGCTTCCGGGACTCGTCAGGGCCCGTGGAGGAGCGCAGGGCCTTGAGGCCGAGCTCGGCGCGCGGGACGCGGACGAGTGAATCGGACGACATGGGGCGGTAGTTGGCGGCGATCGCGGCCGGGACGCCCGCCTGGTAGTGGTTGCCGTGCACGAGGAGCCCGTCCGTCGGGTACATCCAGCCGTGCCCGGCGGGTGTCGTCTCCAGGTCGACGGCGAAACCCTCGCGGCAGGTCAGCAGGGCGTTGGACGCGATGTGGGCGCGGGTGCGGCAGAGCACGTCCAGGGCGTCGGTGATGGTGTGCTGGTCCAGGACGCTGCGGCGTACGACGGTCTGGGGGAGGCCGATCGCGTCGCTGAAGCGGCCGCCGAGGCCGTTCGCGTTGAGCGCGATGCCCGCCGAGTTGGCGCCCTGGCGGCCGATCTGGCCCGCCTCGACCTGCATGATCAGGGTCGGGTGCGGGGGCTGGACGACGCGCAGCATGACGACGGTGTCGGCGACCCCGGCGCGCCAGTCCCAGTTCTGCCCGGCCCAGACGTGACCGTCCCCGCTGGCCTCCCCGTACGCGGCGAAGGAGGTGCAGCCCTCGGCGGGCTCCTCGTCTTCTGCGTCTTCTGCCTTCATGTCGGCGAAGGAGCGGTCGTAGATGACCTCGCCGCGGGCGTTGAGGGCGAGGATGTCGGGGAGGTCCACCCCGGCGCCCTGGGCGATGCCGCGCATCTCCTCCAGGAGGTGGGGGGCGTAGTCGCGGACCGGCTCAAGCCAGCGGGCGGCGCGGGTGGCGACCTGGTTCCAGGTCAGGCCCGACGACTGGCCGAACGCCTCCTCGTAGTAGGCGAGTGCGGCATGCAGCTGCGGGCGGACGGCTTCGCCGTACTGGTGGCCGCGTTCGATCGGGGTGCCGGATATCTCGATGAGGGGCAGTGCCATTGTTCTCCTCGCGGCGGAGAGCTGTTGTAACGTGCGTTACGAAGAACTCTCCTTTTGGAATGCGTTGCCCAGGAGAGTAACGTCCATCACACGAGAGTCAATAGCTGTAATGGAAATTTCAGAGGGTGGGACGGAAGAGGCCGGGGCGTCCGGCGGAGCGGGCCTCGCCCGACTGCGGGCCGCCGTGCGCGACCAGTGGGAGACCCTGTCGGCGTCCGAGCGGGCCGTCGCCCAGTACCTGGTCAGCGCCCCCGCGGAGTCGCTGCTTTTCGCCAGTGCGCAGGAGCTGGGCTCGGCGAGCGGCACCAGCAACGCGACGGTCGTGCGCGCACTGCAGCGCCTCGGCTACGCGGGCCTGCCCGCGCTCAAGCGTGAGCTGGCGTCGGACTTCACCTCGGCGGTGGCGCCTGAGGTGCGCCTGAAGCAGCGCATCGCGCATGTGGGCCGGGACCTGGACGGCATCTGGGGCGAGGTCTTCGACGAGGCGCAGGAGCGCATCGAGCACGCGCGGCGGCTTACGCCGGGCGAGGCGCTGCGGGACGCGGTCGGCATCCTCGCCGAAGCACCCGAGATCCACTGCTACGGCATCGCGGCGTCCGAACTGGCCGCGCGGCACCTGGCGTTGGCGCTCGGCAGGATCGGCCGCAGGGCGCGGTACTTCGGCGACACGGGGTTCGCTCTGGCCGACCATCTGCTCGCCGTGCGGCAGGGCGACGCGGTGGTGATCTTCCAGCCGGGGCGGGCGCTTGCCGAGCTGTCGGTGCTGATCGAGCGGGCGCGGGCGGTCGGGGCGCGGGTCGTCCTCGTCACGGACGAGTTGGCCGAGCTTTACGGGCCGCGGGTGGATGCGGTGCTGACAGCTCCGCATACGCCGACCGGGATCACCACGGAGGCGTTGACGGCGCTGGTCGTGGCCGATGCGGTGTTGCTGGCGCTGGCCACGCTGGATGAGGCTCGGGCGGTGGATACCTCGCATCAACTTACTGCTCTGCGGGAGCAGTTGCTGGGTCCTCGGGCTCGTAAGGGGTAGCAGGTTGAGATATGGCTGCGGCGCCGTCGTGGCTGATCGCGCCCACGCGGCGGAGCCGCAAATGTCACAGCCCCGCGCCCCTTCGGGGCGCTCCTGCACCGCTCACGTGCCCGACGGCCTCGGCTGCTCCGACGGGACCGAGCTCTCGGCAGCCGCCATCCACTGGTCCAGGTCGGTCTGGGTGAACTCTGTCCACGGTGGGACTCCGGGGAGTTGGCGGAGGAGGTCGTAGGCCTCGGGGATCTGGGCTCCGCGGAGTACCGGGCAGTGGCAGCCGGCGATGACCTCGGCGTTCAGGTGTTGGAAGTCGGTGACGACCGTCCCGAACTTCTGGGCGTCGAGCAGGGCGACCCAGGGGGAGACCAGCCTTCCGCCGAAGAACTGGCCGTCGCGGAATTCGTCCGGCGACAGCTCAGCCATTTCGGGCATGGGGGTCGGCACGTTCGTGGCGAAGGTGTCCACGGACCACAGGACGTTGCCCTTCGGGTCGAAGAGGGCGCGGGTCGTGGGGTTGTCGTAAAGGGGCGGCCGCTTGGCGACCAGGGTGCGATCGCCCACGTCGATCGTGTCGCCGTCGGTCATGAAGCGGCACCGGTTGATGGGGGTCTCCCACTCCTCGGCCATGCGGCCGATGGAGAACCACGTCGTCAGCAGGGTCGCGTTCGGGCATTCCGCGAGGACCGCCAGGAGGTTGCCGGCGTGGTCGCGGTCGTCGTGGGTGAGGAAGATCCACCGTACGTCCAGGGGATCCACGATCGACCAGGCCGCCTCCAGCCACTGGGAGCGCACCGCGGGCGCCCCGGTGTCCACGAGTACTGGTTCGGCTCCCCGGATCACCATCGAGTTCATCGGGAAGTGGCCGACCGGCGGGGCCTCAAGGGCCCACGGGATGACGAACGTCTCCTCGGCGATCTTGTACGGCTGCAGAAGGTCGAAACTCTCCATGGTTGTCATCGCTGCTCCCTAGGACAGAGTCGCCGCAGCCTCCATAGATCCAGTGCAGCCCCGTGCCGGGCCGTCGTCAAACGCAGCACCCGTGACGGCCGTGCGGGACTTTCCGAACAGCCCCTAGCTGTGCTGCATCACCAGCACGAAACTCGTCCCCGGCTCCAGCGCCTCGTACAGATGCGGGACGTCTCCCCGGTACGACATGTAATCCCCTGCCGCCAGCTCCACCGTCTCGCCTCGTGGCCCCGCAAGGAGTCGCCCCGTGCTGACGACCAGGTGCTCCACCGAGCCGGGGATGTGCGCGTCGGACTCCCGTGCGGAGCCCGGCTCCATCGCGCCGTGGTAGATGTCGCGCCGGACCCCGGCCGGGCCCGGTGACAGCAACGTGCCCGCGTACGAGGCCTGTTCGGCGTGCATGGTCGGGCCCTCCCCCGCGCGGATCACCGTGACGGCGGGTGCGGGCGACTCCACGAGCACGCTGAACGGCACCCCCAGCGCCACGGCGAGCGCCCACAGCGTCTCGATCCCGGGGTTGCCGGTGGCCGCCTCCAGCTGCGAAAGCGTCGACTTCGCGATCCCGGCCCGCTTGGCCAGCTCGGAGAGGGAGATCCCCGCCTTGGCCCGCTCCCGGCGCAGCGCGGCCGCGACCCATTCACGGGGCAGCCGGGATCGGGCGGCGTCGCCCTTGCCGTCAGTCATGCCGTACCGCTCTCTCTCACTTCCGAGCTCTCGCTTCAAGGCCCGATCGTTCGCTACAGGGGACCATTCGTTCGGCTTGACGAACGGGACCCGTACCGCCCATCCTACGACGTATGCGTTCGCCACACCGAACAGACAGCCCGCCCGACCGAACGGGCGAGGGTTTCGTCCGGCTCTCCCACCTCCCCCGCGGCGTCCTGCGCGACATCGCCCTCGTCTGGCTCGCCGACGCCGTCGTCGGCGTCTCCTTCGGCGCGATCGCCGTCGCCGGCGGGCTGCCGGTGTGGGTGCCGGTGCTGATGTCGCTCCTCGTGTACGCGGGCTCCGCCCAGTTCAGCGCGGTGGGGATCCTCGCGGCGGGCGGCGGTCCGGTGGCCGCGGCGGCGACCGGCCTGCTGCTCAACTCCCGTACGGCGGCGTTCAGTCTGGCCGTGGCCGACAGCCTCGGGCGGTCCTGGGCCGCGCGGCTCGTGGGCGCGCATCTGATCACCGACGAGACGGCGGCGTTCGTCCTCGCGCAGCCCGACCAGAAGCGGCGCAAGGCGGCGTTCTGGATATCCGGGGTCGGCCTGTTCGCCGTATGGAACGTCAGCGTGCTCGGCGGCGCGCTCGCCGGTTCCGCGATCGGCGACACCGCCCGCTTCGGGCTCGACGCGGCGTTCCCTGCCGTCCTCCTCGCCCTGGTCCTGCCCGCGCTGCGGGCCGACAGCATGACGCGGCGGGCCGCGGCCGCCGGCGCCGTGATCGCGGTGGCCGCGACGCCGCTGCTGCCCGCCGGGGTGCCGGTGCTGCTCGCCCTGCTCGGTCTGCTCGCCGCGCGACGCGGGCCGAGCCGCCCCGCCCGTTCCGCTCCCCGCCGCACCACCCCGAGGAGCGCCTCGTGAACGCCCAGCTCGCCTGCGTCCTGGTCCTCGCCGCGGGCACTTACGCCTTCCGCCTGGCCGGACCCGTACTGCACGGCCGCATCGAACTCCCCGCCCGCATGCAGGAGTTGCTGACCATCGGCGCTACGGTCCTGCTCGTCGCGCTGCTCGCCACGGGCGCGCTCACCGAGGGCGGCGGCCCCGCCGGATGGGCCCGCCCGCTCGGCGTCCTGGCCGGCGGCGTACTCGCCTGGCGCAAGGCGCCGTTCGCCGTGGTCGTGATCGGCGCCGCCGCGACTACCGCGTTGCTGCGTCTCGCGGGGGTCGCGTAGACCCGTCCGGTGTGCCGCCCCCGGAGCCGTACAGTGCGTCCACCACCCCCGCGTACCGCTCGGCCACCGCACGCCTGCGCACCTTCAGGCTCGGTGTGAGCAGCCCCTCCTCCACCGTGAAGTCCTCGTCCAGGAGCGCGAATTCACGGATGCGGGCCGGGCGCGAGACCTCCGCGTTGGCCGCGTCCACCGCCTCCTGGACCAAGGCGCGGACGCGGGGGTCGCGGGACGGCGGTCCTGTGAGCCGTACGCCCTCGCGTCCCGCCCACCCGGCGACCTCCTCCGCGTCCAGGGTGATGAGGGCCACCGGATAGGGGCGGCGGTCTCCCACCATCACCGCGCGTGACACGAAACGCGAGCGCTGGACGGCCAGTTCACTCAGCGATGGCGTGATGTTCTTGCCGCCAGAGGTGATGATCAGGTCCTTCTTGCGGCCGGTCACGGAGAGATAGCCGTCGGCGTCGACGGCACCCAAGTCGCCCGTGTGCAGCCACCCTTCGGCGTCCAGCACCTGCTGGGTGGCGTCCGGGTCCGCGTGGTAGCCCGGGAAGACCATCTCGCCCCGGGCGAGTATCTCCCCGTCATCGGCGATGCGGACCTCGCAGCCGTCGACGGGACGGCCGACCGTGCCGTACCGCACCGCGCCCGGATGGTTGAGGCTGATGACCCCGGCCGACTCGGTCATCCCGTACCCCTCGAAGACCGCGATGCCGCAGGCCCGCAGGAAGTCGACGACATGCGGTGCGATGGGGGCGCCGCCGGTCAGCGCCCATCGGACGCGGCCCCCGAGCGCCTGCCGGACCGGGCCGTAGAGCGACTTCTCGGCGGCTTCGTACGCGTCCCGGAGACCGGGCGGCAGGGCGTCGTCCGCGGCGAGGACCCCGATGCGTACGGCTTCTTCGAAGCGTGCGCCGCCGCCGGGAGCGGACTCCGCGAGGGAGCGGACCACCGCGTACACCTTCTCGAACAGGCGCGGCACGGACGGCAGATGGGTGGGGCTCACCTCGGCGAGTTCGGTGACGACGTTCTCGATCGCGCCGCCGAAGAAGCAGAGCTCGCCGCCCTCGATGAGCGTGGTGAACTCGATGAGCTGGGCCAGCAGATGGGCCAGCGGGAGATAGAGGTACGTCGCGTCGCCGGGGCCGCCCTCGATGAGGGGCAGCGTGGCGGACTGGACGGCGCCCAGGTTGGCGTGGGTGAGGAGGCAGCCCTTCGGCGGTCCTGTCGTGCCGGAGGTGTAGATGATGGTGGCCAGATCCGCGGGGACGCGTTCGCGGGCGCGGGCCAGCAGGGCGGCGGCGTCCGACGGCTCGGCCTCCGGCCCCTGCCCCACCCCTGCACCCGCACCCGCCCCCTCCCCCTCCGGGACTTCCGCCATCAGCAGCACATGCCGCACCCCGGTCAGCCGGGGCCGCAGCCGCCCGATCTTCGCCGCCTGCGTGGCGTCCTCACAGATCACCACCGACGCCCCGCTGTCTCCCAGGACCCAGACGACCTCCTCGTCGCCCGCCGTCGGGTAGACGGGGACGACGACCGCGCCCGCCGCGAAGGTGCCGAAGTGGGCGTACGTCCACTCGGGGCGGGTCTCGGCGAGGATCGCCACGCGGTCGTCCGCGCGGACGTCGAGAGCGAGCAGCCGCTGCCCGAAGTCCCTCACCCGGTCCCGGAATTGCTCGTAATCGACCTGCTCCCACGCCCCGCCTTCGGTCTTGCGGCGGAGGGCGGGCAGCTTGCCGTGCCGGTCGGCCGTCCACTCGGCGAGGACGGCCAGGGTCTCGGGGCGCTCGGTCGGCTGCATGCATACGACGCTAGGGACACCGCGGTCCTTCGCGGGATGACGGGAAACGTCAGCGGGGTTGGCCGGGAAGCTCAGCGCGGCCCCCCGCGATCCCCGCGACTCCACGGCGCAACTCGCCGCAAGTGCCAAAGGTTTGACCGCAAGGCTCAGAAGATCCTCAAAACTCTTGTTGCCCCAGCCGCCCCGGCACCAGTATCCCTCCCAAGCCCGCGCCCAACGCCCCTGACCAGGGCGTAACCAGCCGGCGCGGGTGCATCGCCACGCGATGAACAAAAAGGGGAACACATATGTCCATATCGCGAACCGTGCTGCGCACCGCCGCGGTTTCCGTTTCCGCCGCCCTCGCGCTCGCCGCGGCCGGACCCATCGCCTCCGCCACCGAGGCCGCGAACGCCCGCGCCGAGCAGCACAAGGCCGCCGCCGGTGTGCTGACGGCCGTCGCCGACGACACCGGCGCACCGCAGATCGTCGAAGAGGGTCTGGAGGAGCGACTGGGGGCGCTTCCGCAGAACCCGACGACCCAGCAGCTCGTCGAAGCGATGTACCCGGGCGACGAGGCCGCACAGCAGGCCGCGCTCGCCAAGCTGGAGCCGCAGGGCGTGCAGCTGCGCAGCGGCTGGGACACCGCCTGGAAGGTGACCAAGTGCGTGGGCTCGATCGGCGCGTTCATCGCGGGCAACGCGCTGCTCGTCACCAAGGCCACCAAGTTCGGCGGTGTGCTCAAGGGCGCCAAGCTCATCGTGCAGGCCGGCAACAAGGAGGAGCGGATCAAGCTCCTCGTAGCCATTTTCGGCGAGGTCACCGGCCTGTCGACCGTCGCAACGGCCTGCGGCTGAGTCCGCACGTGACACGCTGCACGAGATATGTGAGGAGGCCTTGACCATGGAGACCGCCTTCAAGGCATCGTTCATGCTCGCCGTGGCCGCGGAGGTCGCCCTGGTGGCCGTCCTGGTCTTCCAGGTCGCGCGCAAGGAGCGGCACGGCGGCACATCGCCGCTGGTGTTCACCGGTGGTGACGCGATGGCCGCCGCCGCGCTGTTCGGCGGCACGATGACGCTGACCGCGCTGCTCTCGGACGGCTGGAGCGGCCTTTCGACGAGCGACATGCTGCTGTACGCGGTGACCTTCGGCATCGTCACCGCCGGATTCGCGGCGTTCCTGCGCCGGGGGGAGAGGGGGCGGCCCGAGTACGGGCGCATCGCCTTCCTGCTGCCCCTCGGCTTCGGGGTGCTCGCGGGTCTGTCCGGCGTCTGACGCCCTGAACGTGCGGTGGGCGGGGGCGTACACGTCCCCCCGCCCACCGCGCTAAGCGCTCCGCTGGAAGTGCCGCGAGGGTGCCGTCACTCGTCTGCGGCTGTGTCGTGGCCGGTCGCGCAGTTCCCCGCGCCCCTTCGGGGCGCACCCGAACCGCACGGGACTTCGCCAAAGCCGCTTAGACCCGTCACCGCCGAGGGGGCCGGGTTCGGGCGGCGGCGTGGCGGGGAAGGGAACCTCATGCCCAGGCGGACCATCACCGTGCACCACGTGCGCTGCGTGCTCCGCGGCGCCGAGCGGCGCGGAGTGGACACCGTCCCGCTCCTGCGCACCGCCCAGATCCCCCCGCTGCTGCTCGGCGACGACCGGGCCCGCGTCACCGAGGTCCAGTTCGCCCGGCTCTTCCGGGAGCTGTACCGCGCCACCGGTGACGAGTTCCTCGGCCTCGGCTCGGCGGTCAGCAGGCCCGGCACCTTCGCGATGATGTGCCACGCCTCCCTCGGCTGCCGCGACCTGGGCGCCGCGCTGGAGCGTGGCGTCACGTTCTACGGCCTGTTCCCGGGCGGCCCCGACCTGACCCTGGAGCACAACGGCACCGGCGGCGCCGTCTTCGCCGTACGCAACGATC
Source organism: Streptomyces sp. NPDC059037 (assembly GCF_042740015.1). Lineage (NCBI taxonomy): Bacteria > Bacillati > Actinomycetota > Actinomycetes > Kitasatosporales > Streptomycetaceae > Streptomyces > Streptomyces sp. NPDC059037. The sequence continues at coordinate 2,077 of NZ_JBHYIG010000186.1, read as the reverse complement.
TGGAGCACGACCACTTCCTCGCCGAGTGCCTCGTCATCATCTGGCACCGGCTGTGCAGCTGGCTGATCGGCCGCCGGATCCCGCTCCACTGGGCGGAGTTCGGGCATCCGCCGCCCCCGCACAAGGACGAGTACGGCACCCTCTTCGGCTGCCCCGTCCGCTTCGGCGCGGCCCGCACCGGCGCCGGGTTCGACGCGCACTGGCTGGCGGCCCCGCTGATCAGGGACGAGGCGGCGCTGCAGGAGATGCTGCAGCGGGCGCCGTTCGACCTGCTCTCCCGGCGCGAGTACGGCACGACGGTCGCCGAACAGGTACGCCGCACCCTCGCCCGCGCCCTGCGCTCATCGCCCCGTCTCCCCTCCCTCGGCGAGATCGCCGACCGGCTCGCGGTGAGCCCCGCGACGCTGCGGCGGCAGCTCGCCCAGGAGTCCACCTCGTACCAGCAGCTGAAGGACGCCGTGCGGCACGACGCGGCGATCGCGGCTCTCGCCGGGGGCCGGGAGCCGATCGCGGACCTCGCGGCACGGCTCGGCTTCTCCGAGGACACCGCCTTCCACCGGGCCTTCCGGCGGTGGACGGGGACGACGCCGGGGGCCTATCGAACCGGTCAACAAAGCTGAGCTTCCCCGCCAGCACTCGGCGACCCGCGCGTCACTACGGTCGACGCCTGCACGGCATACGCAGAATGACCGCCCCAGCCACTGAGGAAAGTTGGGAGAGCCGCATGCACATACGTACCGGCGCGAGAGCCCTCGCCGTAGTGGCCGCGCTCGGCCTGTCGGCCAGCACCCCGCTCACGGCGCGGGCCGCCCCCGCGGACACTGCCGCCCCCGGCGACATCGTCGCCTCCGAACCCACCAGCTTCCACCCCCTCCCCGGTCAGCCGACCAACACCAAGGCCTGGAAGGTGAACTACCGCTCGACGACGGCGAAGGGCGAGCCGAACACCGTCTCCGGAACGGTCATCGTGCCGCAGGACGGCCGCCAGGGACCCCGCCCCCTCATCACGTACGCGGTCGGCACGATCGGCATGGGCGATCACTGCGCCCCCAGCGCGGGCTTCCCGCGCGGCACCACCATGGAAGCCAACCTCATCCAGCAACTCACCCTGCGGGGCTGGGCGGTGGCCGTCACCGACTACGAGGGCCTCGGCACCCCCGGCGACCACACCTACACGGTCGGCCGCGCCGAGGGCCAGGCCATGCTCGACGCAGCCCGCGCCGCGATCCGCCTCCCGGAGGCGGGCCTCTCCTCAGACACCCCGGTCGGCATCATGGGCTACTCCCAGGGCGGCCAGGCGGCCGGCTGGGCGGCCGAACTGCACGGCTCGTACGCCCCCGACCTCAAGGTCAAGGGCACAGCGACCGGCGGCGTCCCCGGCAACCTGCGGAAGGCGGCGGACTTCAACGACGGTTCGTACGGCTCGGGCCTGATCTTCATGGCGGCGATCGGCCAGAACGCGGCCTTCCCCGAACTGAACCTGGAGTCGTACCTGAACCCGGCGGGCAAGAAGCTGATCGGCGCCCTGCGCGACAGCTGCGTGGCGGACGGCGCGGTACTGGGCGCCTTCAAAAAGATCACTGACATGACGACACGAAACCCCCTCGACCAGCCGGACTGGCAACAGCGGCTGCGCGAGTCGAGCGTCGGCACGCGGGCGCCGGACGCGCCGGTGTACCAGTACCACGTGATCACCGACGAGCTGATCCCGTACGGCATCGGCAAACAGGTCCGCACGGACTGGTGCGCGAAGGGCGCGAACGTGGAGTGGCACACGGTCCCCCTGGGGGAACACGTCTCCGGAGTCATCACCCAGTCCCCGCTCGCCGCGAACTGGCTGGCGGACCGTTTCGCGGGAAAGCCACCCCGAGGCAACTGCTAGGGGGCCCCTGACAGCTCGCACACCATCCCGCACCGGCAGTAACCGCCCCGGGGGGGCGCGGGCGCCCCCCGCGCGGGGGGGGCCCCCGCGCGCGCGGCCGGGGCGCGCCCCGCCGCGGGGGGGCCCCCCCCCCCGGGCGACCAGCCCGCGCCCTGGAGGATGGGGGGGGCGATCAAACGGTACGAGCAGTACCTC
>NZ_JBHYIG010000185.1:0-19744 GCF_042740015.1 Streptomyces sp. NPDC059037 | reverse complement strand
ATCCCTTCAGGGGGCAAGATTGTCAAGTCCCGGTTGAACAGGGTCGTCCGTCTAGGGAGGGGGCGCCCGGGGGCGGGGTGCCCGCCCTTGCTGCTGGCCGCAGATCGGGGGAACGGCGCCTGGTCTCAGCGGCGTGAGTGGCCGAAGAGGATGCGGTAGCCGACGAGCAGGACGAGGGAGCCGCCGATGGCCGCCGCCCAGGTGGCGCCGTCGTAGAAGTGGTTGGTGATCGGGCGGTCGAGGTAGCGGGCGGAGATCCAGCCGCCGATGAAGGCGCCCGCGATGCCGATGACGGTCGTGCCGATGAAGCCGCCCGGGTCGCGGCCGGGGAGCAGCAGTTTGGCGGCGGCGCCGGCCAGCAGCCCCAGAACGATCCAGCTGATGATGCCCATGCAGTGACCCGGCCTTTCTCGCGCGGTGAGCTTTTGTGCGCTGTTGTCCTGAAGGACGTCACTGCGGAGTGGCGCGGTTGCGGTGATCGATTAGGTGCGGTGTACGACACAGGGGGGAAGGTCCAGGTCGTCGTTGTCCTCCTCGTACCAGCCGGTGCCGTCGAGCCAGGTGGTCAGCCAGTCGGCGAGGCTCGGGGAGTCGAGGAACCAGACGTGGTCCGGGTCGCCGCCGTTCGGCTCGAACAGCAGGACCTGGGCGGACTCGCCGCGGCAGTCCACGCAGGCGTACATCCCGCAGCCCCAGTGGGATATCGGAAGCACGCCCTCGGGCCAGCCCCAGTCGGAGCCGCGCATCCCGGCGTACTTCTCGACGACGGACGGCTCGCCTCCGGACGAGTTGCCGTCGAGCAGGGGCAACAGGCCGTATTCCGGGCCGAATCCGCCGTCGCCTATCCGGGTGTAGAGGGCGGCGAGCAGCGACGGGACGGCAAAGCCGAGGGCGGCCTCCGCCCCGGCCAGGGTGCTCGCGCTCGCGGGAGCGGGCAGCGTGTCCCAGCCCCAGGGCCGGGTGGTCCGTGCCTCGGCGGCGACGCGGGCCAGCAACTCCTCGATGTCCGTCATGCGTTCATGGTGGACCACGGCACTGACAATCGAGCTCCGCGTGGCCGCCGAGGCGGCAGTCGGCTCTAGCGCGAGGCGAACGGCTGGTCCGTGCGCACGATTTCGCGGCCCAGCGGCATCAACGACACCGGGATGAGCTTGAAGTTGGCGACACCGAGCGGGATGCCGATGATCGTGACGCAGAGGAGGAATCCGGTGACGATGTGGCCGATGGCGAGCCACCAGCCCGCCAGGATCAGCCACAGGACGTTGCCGATGCAGGACGGCGCGCCCGCGTCGCGGCGCTCAACTGTCGTGTAGCCGAAGGGCCACAGGGCATAGCGGCCGATCCGGAAGCTGGCGAGGCCGAACGGGATGCCGATGATCGTGATGCACAGGAGCAGCCCCGCCACCAGATAGCCGATGAACATCCAGAACCCGCACAGGACGAGCCAAATGACGTTGAGGATTGTCTTCACTGCTGGCGACCTGCCATCTGCTCGAGCCGGGAGATGCGTTCCGCCATCGGCGGATGCGTGGAGAACATCTTGGACATGCCCTGCCCCGGACGGAAAGGGTTCGCAATCATCATGTGACTTGCCGTCTCAAGGCGTGGCTCAGGAGGCAGCGGGAGCTGCTTCGTGCCCGCGTCGAGCTTACGCAGGGCGCTCGCAAGGGCCAGCGGATCGCCGGTGAGTTGCGCACCGGCCGCGTCGGCCTCGTACTCCCTGGAGCGGCTGATCGCGAGCTGGATGACGGAGGCGGCGAGCGGCCCGAGGAGCATGATCAGGAGCATGCCGAAGATTCCGGGGCCTTCGTTGTCGTTCGAGCGGCCGATCGGGATCAGCCAGGCGAAGTTGACCAGGAACATGATCACCGAGGCGAGCGCGCCCGCGACGGACGAGATCAGGATGTCCCGGTTGTAGACGTGGCTGAGCTCATGGCCGATGACACCCCGGAGCTCACGCTCGTCCAGGAGCCGCAGGATTCCTTCGGTGCAGCAGACCGCGGCGTTGCGCGGATTGCGGCCCGTCGCGAAGGCGTTGGGGGCCTCGGTCGGTGAGATGTAGAGGCGGGGCATCGGCTGGCGGGCCTGGGTGGAGAGCTCGCGGACCATGCGGTACAGCTCGGGCGCCTCGAATTCGCTCACCGGGCGCGCGCGCATGGCGCGCAGGGCGAGCTTGTCGCTGTTCCAGTACGCGTACGCGTTGGTGCCGAGCGCCACGAAGAGCGCGACGATCAGGCCCGTACGTCCGAAGAAACTGCCGATGACGAGGATGAGAGCGGACAGTCCCCCGAGGAGTACGGCGGTCTTCAACCCGTTGTGCCGGCGGTGCACGGTACGCCCTCCTGGTGGTGCGTGGGGGAACCCTCTGCCTACTGGTGCTTCCACTCTTCAGTGGACCCTCCCGTACTGGTCAACGCCAGGCGGGGGGCACTAGTTCCCTTGTGCGCGCAGGAGCGGTGTGGGCCGCTCGGGTGAGGCCCCGAGCGGCCTTGGAGGAAGGGGATCGTCAGAAGAGGCCGGTGTCCGCGAACCTCAGGACGAGTTGCGGCGCTCCGGAGAGGGCGACGCCGAGGACCGCGGTCAGGGCGATGGCCGCCGTCAGCGGGGCGGGCACGCGGTGCTTCACCGGCTCGCCCTCGGGGGCGCGGAACAGCAGCGCGGTCCACTGGAGGTAGTAGAAGAGCGCGATCACCACGTTCACGGCCATCACCACGGCGAGCCAGCCGAGGCCCGCGTCGACCGCCGCCGAGAAGACGGTGACCTTCGCGAAGAGGCCGATGATGCCCGGCGGCAGGCCCGCGAGGCAGAGCAGGAAGAAGCCGAGCACGAGGGCGGACAGGGGGCTCCTGGCGTACAGGCCCCGGTAGTCGCTGACGCGGTTCAGGCGCTGTGTGCGGCCGACGAGCGCGGCCACGGCGAAGGCGCCGAGGTTCACGGCCGCGTACATCAGGGCGTACGCGACGGTAGAACCGATGGCCTTCTCGGCCTCCGCGGGATTGTCCGCGTAGCCGGCGGCGGCGATCGGCACCAGGAGGTAGCCGGCCTGGCCGACCGAGGACCAGGCGAGCAGCCGGACCGCGCTGTACGCGCGCGTGGCCTGCTGCCGCAGCGCCGCCACGTTGCCCGCGGTCATGGTGAGCGCGGCGAGCACGGCGAGCGCCGGGCCCCACACGTCCGCGTACGAGGGGAAGGCGACGACGGTGACGAGGATCAGGCCGGTGAAGCCGACCGCCTTGCCGACCACGGAGAGGTAGGCCGCCACCGGCAAGGGGGCGCCTACGTAGGTGTCGGGTACCCAGAAGTGGAAGGGCACGGCCGCCACCTTGAAGGCGAAGCCGACGAGGGTGAGGGCGACGCCGGTCTGGGCGAGCGTGTCCAGCTGCCCGTCCACGGTGCGGAGTTCGGTGGCGATCTCGGTGAGGTGCAGGGTGCCGGTCGCGGCGTACACGAAGCTGACGCCCATCAGCGTCACGGCGGTCGCGGCGACCGAGGAGAGGAAGAACTTCAGGGCCGCTTCGGAGGACCGCTTGTCGCCGTGCCTGAGGCCGACGAGCGCGAAGGCGGGCAGCGAGGCGACCTCCAGGGCGACGACGAGGGTCGCGAGGTCGCGGGAGGCGGGCAGCAGCGCGGCGCCCGCTGCCGAGGACAGCAGCAGGAACCAGAACTCCCCTTCGGGGAGTTCCCTCTTGGTGCCGTTCGCGTCCTTGAGGGCGGTCATCGACAAGAGCGCGGCCAGCAGGGCACCGCCCAGGACGAGGAGCTGGATGACGAGCGTGAAGCGGTCGGCGGTGTAGCTGCAGGCGTCCGCGCCGCCGGTCAGGCAGAAGGTCGACCGGTCGTCGTTCAGGATCGGAAGCAGCGACAGCGCGGCCGCTGCCAGTCCCGCCACGGAGATCCAGCCGAGCAGCGCCTTCTTGTTGTCGCCCACGAAGAGGTCGGCGACCAGCACGAGGAGACCGACGACCGCCGCGATGGTGGGCGGGGCGATCGCCAGCCAGTCGACGGACTGGACGACACTGGCGGCGCTTTCGGCGGCCACGGTCACGACTTGCCTCCTGCGAGGAGCTGCTGCACGGCCGGGTCGGTGAGGCCGAGCAGCGCGGCGGGCCAGAGTCCGGCGAGGACGGTGAGGGCGACGAGCGGGGTCCAGGCGGCGAACTCATAGCCCTGGACGTCGGCGAGCGCCGGGGATTCGGTCGCGGCGGCGCCCTGCGGCATCGGGCCCATACAGACGCGGCGTACGACGATGAGCATGTACGCGGCGGTGAGCAGGGTGCCGAACGCGGCGATCGCCATGAACGTGAGGAAGGCCGGGCGGCTGAGGTCGTCGGCGGGCTTGAACGCGCCGAACAGGGCGAGCATTTCGCCCCAGAAACCGGCGAGGCCCGGCAGTCCGAGCGAGGCGACCGCGCCGAAGGCGAGCAGGCCGCCGAGGCGGGGGGCCTTGCCGTAGAGCGCGGCGCCCGACTCCTGCGCGAGGGTGTCGAGGTCGCTGGTGCCGGTGCGGTCCTTCAGCGCGCCGACGAGGAAGAACAGCAGGCCGGTGATGAGGCCGTGCGCGATGTTGGCGAACAGCGCGCCGTTCACGCCGGTCGGGCTCATCGTCGAGATGCCGAGGAGTACGAAGCCCATGTGGCCCACGGACGAGTAGGCGATGAGGCGCTTGAGGTCGCCCTTCGCGCCCTGCTTGGCGAGCGCGAGGCAGGCAAGCGATCCGTAGATGATCCCGACGACCGCGAAGGCCGCGAGGTACGGCGCGAAGGTGCTCATCCCGTCGGGCGTGATGGGCAGCAGGATGCGGACGAACCCGTACGTGCCCATCTTCAGCAGCACGCCGGCCAGCAGGACCGAGCCGACGGTGGGCGCGGCGGTGTGCGCGTCCGGCAGCCAGCTGTGCAGCGGCCACATCGGCGTCTTGACCGCGAGCCCGATCCCGATCGCCAGAACTGCGATGACCTGCACGGATGTTGTCAGGCCACGGCCGTTGTCAGTGGCGAGTGCCACCATGTCGAATGTGCCGGAGTTCAGGCCGATGAGGAGGAGACCGAGCAGCATCACGACGGAGCCGAGCAGCGTGAAGAGGATGAACTTCCAAGCGGCTTGGGCCCGTTGCTCACCGCCCCAGCGGGCGATGAGGAAGTACATCGGGATGAGCACCATCTCGAACGCCAGGAAGAACAGCAGCAGATCGAGGACGGCGAAGGTCGCGAGGGTGCCGGACTCGAGCACGAGGATCAGTGCCACAAATGCCTTGGGGGACGGCCCAGTCGGCATTTTGAAGTAGGAGTACAGCGCGCAGAGGAAGGTCAGCAGCGCGGTCAGGACCAGAAGGGGGAGCGAGATGCCGTCGATGCCGAGGTGGATGCGCACGTCGAGTGCGGGGATCCAGCTGATATCGGTCGTGGCCTGCATCTTCGACGGCTGGTCGTGGTCGAAGCCGAGCGCGAGGACGATCGCGGCGATGAGGATCGCGCCGGTCACGGTCACGCCGTGGCGGAGCACGGCCTGGTCGGGCGACTTCCCCTTCAGTCCGGGCGGGGCCGGCAGGAGGGCGGCGACGGCGCCGATGAGCGGGCCGACGACGATCAATGCGAGAAGGAACTGCATCACGGATTCGCTGATATCGATCACGGCTGCTCACGCTCCGACGGTGGCGACGAGGACGGCGGCGACAGCCAGGACGACGGTGCCTGCGAGCAGCGCGCTCAGGTAGGTCTGCACATTGCCGGTCTGGGCGCGGCGGACGGCCGCGCCGAGCCAGCGGGGTGCGGTGCCAGCGCCGCGTACGTACGTGTCGACGACCTCGCGGTCGAGGAACCGCACGAGGCTCGCTGCCGCCTGGACGGGGCGCACGAACAGGGCGGTGTAGACGGCGTCGACGTGGAAACCGACGGCTGCGTGGCGGTGCAGCGGGCCGAGCAGGAGGCGGCCCGGGTCCGCCGGGTCGTGGGCCGCAGCCACGTCTCCGTACGCGGGGGCGTGCGTGGCGATGGCCTCTGCCTCGACGAGCCCGCCGTCGGCCTCCGCGTCGGCGGCGACCGCGCCCATCGGGACGCGGGCGGCGAGCGCGGTGGTGTGGCGCCACGCGCCGTACGTGACGAGCCCGCCGACGAGGGCGAGTCCCGTACCGAGGACGGAGGTGGTGAGGGTCGGGGTGAGCTCGTGGCCGTCGAACCAGTCCGGCAGGACGCCGACGGTGAGGCCGAAGGCGAGTGAGGGGACGGCGAGCACCCAGAGCACGGCGGTCATCGTGACGGGCTGCCTGCCGTGGTCCGGGGCTTCGGCTCCCTTGCCGTTGAAGGCGAGGAGCCACAGGCGCGTCGCGTAGGCGGCGGTGAGGAGGGCGGTGAGCAGACCGGCGACGAGGACGATCCAGCCCGCGGCGGAGGGTGCGGTCTCGGAGTGGCCGGTGGCCGCGTGCTCGGCGGCGCCCAGGACGGCTTCCTTGGAGAAGAAGCCGCTGAACGGCGGGATCGCGGCGAGCGCGAAGAGCGCCACGGTCATCGTCCAGAAGGCGTCGGGGACGCGGTCGCGCAGGCCCTTCATCCGGGACATCGCGGCGAGGGAGTTGGTGCCGGCGGCGTGGATGATCACGCCTGCGCCGAGGAAGAGGAGCGCCTTGAAGGCGCCGTGCGACAGGAGGTGGAAGACGGCGGCGCCGCGTTCGCCGACGGCGAGGGCGCCGGTCAGATAGCCGAGCTGGCCGATCGTCGAGTAGGCGAGGACGCGCTTGATGTCGTCCTGGGCGAGCGCGGCGAGGGCCGAGCCGGCCATCGTGACGGCGGCCATCACCGCGAGGACGACCAGGGCCGCCGACGACGCGGCGAAGACCGGGAGGAGACGGGCCACGAAGTAGACACCGGCGGCGACCATCGTCGCGGCGTGGATGAGCGCGGAGACGGGCGTGGGGCCCACCATCGCGTCGGGCAGCCAGGTGTGCAGCGGGAACTGCGCGGACTTGCCGGCCACGCCCGCGAGGAGCAGCAGGGCGATGAGCGTGGGGTGGTCGAGGCCGCCGTCCGCGACCGTCGCGAGGACGGTCGTGATGCGGAAGGAGCCCGCGTCGACGGCCAGGGCGAACAGGCCGATCAGGAAGGGGATGTCGCCGAGTTTGGTGACCAGGAAGGCCTTGAGGGAGGCGGCGCGTGCTTCGGGCGTCTCCCAGTAGTGGCCGACGAGGAAGTACGAGCAGATGCCCATGATCTCCCAGCCGACCAGGAGCACCATCAGGTCGCCGGAGTAGACGACGAGCAGCATCGCGGAGGTGAAGAGGGAGACGAGAGCGGCGTACGAGGGGTAGCGCGGGTCGTCGCGCAGGTAGCCCGTCGAGTAGATCTGCACGCAGGAGGCGACGACGCCGACCAGTACGGCGACCAGGGCGGCGAAGCCGTCGATGTGCAGGGCGAGTTCGATGGGGACCGAGCCGGTCGGGGTGAGCTCGGTGGCGGAATCGATGTCGGCGCCGCCGCCGTGCCGGACGGCGACCAGGACGGCGAGGACGAGCGCGGCCAGCGTGGGCAGCACCGCGAGGGGGCGTACGAGTCCGGGGATCGTGCGGCCGAGCAGCAGGCCGGCGGCCGCGCCGAGGAACGGCAGGAGGGGGACGAGTACGGCGAGGGTGGTCGTGGTCACGCGGTGGCCTCAGCCTTCTGCGACTTCTGCGACTTCTCTGCCGGGGCGGGCTCTTCGGTGGCCGCGCCCTCGGCATCGTCTTCGGGGTCTTCGGGGCCCTCCGCGGTGTCGCGGAGGTCGTCGACGGCGGAGGAGCCGCGGTTGCGGTAGACGGCGAGGACGATCGCGAGGCCGATGCCGATCTCGGCGGCGGCGATGGCGATGGTGAAGAGGGTCAGGGCCTGGCCGGAGTGGAGGGCGTCGCGCAGCCAGACGTCGAAGGCGACCAGGTTGAGGTTGACGGCGTTGAGCATCAGCTCGACGGACATCAGGACCAGGATCGCGTTGCGGCGGGCGAGTACTCCGTAGAGGCCTACGCAGAAGAGGAGGACGGCCAGGACGGCGGGATAGGCGAGGTGCATCAGCGCTGCTCCTTGTCGCTGGGGGCACCGTTCGTGCGGGTGTCGCCGGGGGCGTTGTTCAGCCGGGTCATGCGGGCGTTCCTGCGGGAGAGGACGATCGCGCCGACCAGGGCGGCGAGGAGCAGGACCGAGAGGGCCTCGAAGGGCAGTACCCAGTGCTGGAAGAGGAACTTCCCGGTCACGGCGGTGGAGCCCTGGGCTTCGTCGGCGGCGCGGTCGAGGTCGATCCACGTCGTACGGAAGGCGTCGACGACGACCCAGACGAGGGCGGCGGCCGCGAGGACGGCCACCGCGAGCGCGACCGGGCGGTTGCCCGAATCGGCGTCCGGGGAGCGGCCGATGGGGGCCCGCGTGAGCATCAGACCGAACAGGAGGAGGACGACGACGGAACCGACGTAGATCAGTACCTGCACCCAGGCGATGAACTCGGCGGTGAGCAGGAGGTACTCGACGGCCAGGCCACCGAGCGTGGCCACCAGCCACAGGGCGGCGTGCACCAGCTGCTTGGTGGTGACGGTGACGATCGCCGAGCCGAGGGTGACAAGACCGACCAGGAGGAAGGCGATCTCCACTCCCGTCGGGGAGAGGAAGCCCTGGCTCTCGGCGGCCTTGGCCGCCGCTTCGGAGGCTGTTGTGAGGGTCACGCGTCTCCCTCCGGTCCGGGTCCCTCGGCCTGTTGCGCCGCGGCAAGCTTCTCCGCCGCCTTGCGGGCGGTGGCGATCTCCTTGGGCTCTTCGGCGGTGGGGACCAGGGCGGGCGGGGCCGGCACGGTCCACATCCAGTCGCGGAGCTTGTCGCGCTCGTGGGTGAGTTCGTGGATGTCGGTCTCGGCGTACTCGAACTCCGGGGACCAGAACAGGGCGTCGAAGGGGCAGACCTCGATGCAGATGCCGCAGTACATGCAGAGGGAGAAGTCGATGGCGAAGCGGTCGAGGACGTTGCGGCTGCGCTCGCGGCCGCCCTCGACGGCCGGCGGGACCGTCTCCTTGTGGGAGTCGATGTAGATGCACCAGTCCGGGCACTCGCGGGCGCACAGCATGCAGACCGTGCAGTTCTCCTCGAAGAGGCCGATGACGCCGCGGGATCGGGGCGGGAGTTCGGGCTGGTGTTCCGGGTACTGCTGGGTGACGGTCTTCTTCGTCATCGTGCGGAGGGTGACGGCGAGGCCCTTGGCCAGGCCGCTGCCAGGGATCGGAGGCATTAGTTGATCGCCACCTTCACGATTCCGGTGAGCGCGATCTGCGCGAGGGCGAGCGGGACGAGGAGGGTCCAGGAGAGCTTCTGGAGCTGGTCCTCGCGGAGACGGGGGTAACTGACGCGTAGCCAGATCACGAGGAAGGCGAGCACGGCCGTCTTCAGGAGGGTCCAGACCCAGCCGAGGCCGTCGGCGCCCCAGGGGCCGTGCCAGCCGCCGAGGAAGAGGACGGTGGTGAGGCCGCAGAGGACGACGATTCCGGCGTACTCGGCGAGGAGGAAGAGGGCGAAGCGCAGGCCCGTGTACTCCGTGTACGCGCCGAAGATGATCTCCGAGTCGGCGACCGGCATGTCGAAGGGCGGGCGCTGCAGTTCGGCGAGCCCCGCGATGAAGAAGACGAGGGCGCCGACGATCTGCCAGGGCAGCCACCACCACTCGAAGGCGTTGAGGATGCCGGGCAGCGAGACCGTCCCGGCGGCCATCGCGACCGAGGCCGCGGCGAGCAGCATCGGGAGTTCGTACGCGAGGAGCTGGGCGGCGGTGCGCAGGCCGCCGAGGAGGGAGAACTTGTTGGCGCTGGCCCAGCCTGCCATCAGCGAGCCGAGTACGCCGATGCCCATGACCGCGAGGACGAAGAAGATGCCGGCGTCGACGAGTTGGCCGACGGCGCCTTCGCTCGGGCCGATGGGGATGGCCACGAGGACGAGGAGGTAGGGCAGCAGGGCGACGGCGGGGGCGAGCTGGAAGATGCGGCGGTCGGCGTCGGCCGGTACGACGTCTTCCTTCTGCGCGAACTTGACGCCGTCGGCGACGAGCTGGGCCCAGCCGTGGAAGCCACCGGCGTACATGGGGCCGAGGCGGCCCTGCATGTGGGCCATCACCTTGTGCTCGGTCTGGCCGATGACCAGGGGCAGGACCATGAATACGGCGAAGACGACGAGGAGCCGCAGGGCAACGTCGAGAGTGTCGTTCACTCCGTGCCTCCTGGGCGGTCGTCTTCGGGGGTTTCGGTGGGGGCGGGGTCGGGGGTGGCGGTGGGCTCGGGTGCCGGTGCGGGTGCCGGTGCGGGTGCGGGTGCGGGTGCCTGATCCGCGTCGGCCGTCGGCTCGGGCGCGAGTGCCGGCTCGGGGGCGGGCGTCTGCTCGGGCTCGGGTGCGGGCGTCTGCTCGGGCTCGGGTGTCGGCGTCTGCTCGGGCTCCACTGCCTGCCCGGGTGCGGCCGTCGGCTCGGCCTCAGGCGTCGGCTCGGCCTCGGCAGTCGGCTCGGGTGCCGACCCGGGCGGGGGCGTCGACTCGGGCTCGGGTGTCGGCATTTGCTCGGGCTCCACTGCCTGCCCGGGTACGGCCGTCGGCTCGGCCTCAGGCGTCGGCTCAGGTGTCGGCCCAGGCGGGGGCGTCTGCTTCGCCTCGGGTGCGGGCGTCTGCTCCGCCTCGGGTGCCGGCTCCGCCTCGGGTGTCGGCGCTGCCCTGAGTGTCGGCTCGGGCTCGGGCGTCGGCTCAGCCGCAGGTGTCGGCTCGGCCGTCGGCTCAACCGCAGGTGTCGGCTCGGGCGTCGGGGCGACCGCAGGTGTCGGCGCCGCCTTGGGTGCCGGCTCGGGGGCAGGTGGCGCCTCGGCCTCCGGCGTGGGCTTCTGGTCAGTCGGGGCTGTCGGCTCCCCCTTGGGGGTCGCCTCCGGTGTTGCCGGCTTCGGCTGGTCGGTGTCGTCGAACGCCGGGCGCGCCTTGTGCCACGGGGCGTCGGAGCCGGACGGGGGCGCCGCCGCGGGCTTCGCCTCGGCTTCGGGCTTCACCCGCGCGGTCGACTCCGCTTCGGGCTTCACCGGCGCGGTCGACTCCGCTTCGGGCTTCACCGGCGCGGTCGACTCCGCTTCCGGCTTCACCGGCGCGGTCGCCTCGTCCTCAGGCTTCGCCGCCGCAGGCACTTCAGGCTTCGGCTTCGGCGCAGGCGGTGTTCCCGGGGCCGCAGGCGCGGCCTCCTGCGTCGGTCGCTGGGATGCCGAGCCCTGGCTCACGCTGCGGGAGCGGCGTGGGCGGGGTGCTTCCGGGGTGGCCGGGGTGGGCTGCTCCGCTGTGCCGGACTGGCTTGCCGAGCCCTCGCCCGCCGTGCGGGTGCGGCGGGCCGGGCGGTCGCCTGCCGCGCGGGCCGCGCCGCGGGCCGGGCGGGCCGGGGCCGCGGGGAGTTGGCCCTTCAGGGGGCCCCATTCGTTCGGGTCCGGTACGCCGGGGGGCAGCATCTGGCGGCGCTTGGGGCCGCCGTGCTCCGACTCCCCCGGCTCCTTGGCGCCCGGCCAGGCCTTCGCGACACGGGCGGCGAGCACGAAGTCCTTGCGCAGGGGGTGGCCTTCGAAGGTCTCGGGGAGGAGCAGCGGCACCAGGTTCGGGTGGCCTTCGAAGCCGATGCCGAACATCTCGTGCGTCTCCCGCTCGTGCCAGCCCGCGCCCGCGTAGACGCCGACCGCGGTCGGCAGGACCGGGGCGTCGTGCGGAACGGTCGTACGGATGAGGAGACGGCGTACCGGAGCGAGGGCGACGACGTGGGCCGATACGAGGAAGCCCGTGCCCGGCTCGTCGACCGCGCTCAGCCAGTCGAAGTAGGTGCAGGTCAGGGTCGTGCGAGCGGTTTCGAGCGCGGCGATCCAGGAGGTGGGCGGTACGTCCACCGTCAGGAGGTCGTACGACTCGTCGGCCGTCGCCTCCGCACCGAAGAGCTCCTCGACGGGGCTCGGCAGCCAGCCGGTCATGCCGTGCCCTCCCCCGAGGCAGAAGGAGCAGAAGGAGCAGAAGGCGGCTTCACCAAGCCGCTCTGCAGCGCCGCGGCCGACGGGCGGTTGGCGCCCCCGTACCGCTCCCCCAGCGACTCCCGCGCGATCTTCTCCTGGAGCTTGAGGATCCCCTGCAGGAGCGCTTCCGGCCGGGGCGGGCATCCGGGGACGTACACGTCGACCGGGATGATCTGGTCGACGCCCTTGGTGACGGAGTACGAGTCCCAGTAGGGGCCGCCGCAGTTGGAGCAGGCGCCGAAGGAGATCACGTACTTCGGCTCGGGCATCTGCTCGTACAGGCGCTTCACGGCGGGGGCCATCTTGTCCGTGACCGTGCCGGACACGACCATCAGGTCGGCCTGGCGCGGGCCCGGCGCGAACGGGATGACGCCGAGCCTGATGAAGTCGTGGCGCGCCATGGACGCGGCGATGAATTCGATGGCGCAGCAGGCGAGACCGAAGTTGAAGACCCAGAGGGAGTACCGGCGGCCCCAGTTGAGGACCACCTTCATCGGCTCCGGGGCGAGGCGCGCGAGTGCGCCAAGCCTCTTCGGCTCGGGAAGCAGAACGGGCTCTGGGGTCACGTCCACGTCAGGACGCCCTTCTTGTATGCGTACAGCAGACCCACGGTCAGGAAGCCGAGGAAGATGAACATCTCCACCAGCGTCGTGGCACCGTAGCCGGGCGCGGCGAAGACCGTCGCCCACGGAAAGAGGAAGATCGAGTCGACGGCGAAGATGACGTAGAGGAACGCGTAGACGTAGTAGCGGACCTGGGTGTGGGCCCAGCCCTCGCCGACCGGGTCGACGCCGCACTCGTACGTCAGGAGTTTCTCCGGGGTCGGCACGACGGGCCGCAGCAGCCGCCCCGCGCCGAAGGCGACGGCGACGAACAGCACGCCCACGACGGCGAGCAGTCCGACGACGGAGTACGACTGGTAGTAGCTCGCCGCGACGTTCGTCACGTGCACGTCAGCCCCTTCACTCCCCGACAGTCCCCGACCGCCTCTGAAATTGATCACCGTTCAGTGATCACAGTTCATTGATCACTGTTCGACGATCTGTACGCACGGGAGTCTAGGGCCTGCTAAAGGCAAGGTAAGCAGAGCGTCACGCTTCGGTCAGGACGGGTGGGGTTATCCCCCGCCCAGCTTGGCGGTCAACCTCATGGCGCCGGAGCGGCGGGCCGGGCACCCTTGCGCATATGACCGCAAGCGCCATGTCCCCTTCTCCGTCCGCGTCCTCGGTGTCCCCGCCGCCCGCCCGCTTCGCGGCGTACGACCGGCACACCTGGAAGGAGATCGCGCACCTCCTCGCCAATCTGCCGCTGGGCGTGGCCGGTTTCGTCTATGTGACCGTGGCCGTGGCGGTGGGCGGCGGTCTGTCCGTGACGGTCGTCGGTCTGCCGCTGCTCGCGGGCGCGCTGATCGGCGCGCGGCAGCTCGGCAAGGCGGAGCGGGCCCGCGCCAGGGCGCTGCTCGGGCTGCGGATCGAAGAGCCGAGTCCGCTGCCGAGACAGCACGGGCACGGCTTCTTCAGCTGGCTGTGGTCGAGCCTGAAGGACCCGGTGGGCTGGCGCGCGATGCTGTACGAGTTCATCCGGCTGCCCTGGGGCGTGGTGACCTTCACCGTCGCCTTCACCGGCCTCTTCGTGTTCTGGCCCGTACTCCCCTACGTCGCGCGCGGTCTGACCAACGCCGACCGGGCGATGGCGCGCGGCCTTCTCTCGCCCTCCGACGAACTGGAGCGGCGCATCGCCGAACTGGAGTCGGACCGGGGCGTCGTGGTCGACACGGCGGCCGCCGATCTGCGCCGCATCGAGCGCGATCTGCACGACGGCGCGCAGGCCCGCCTGGTCGCGCTCGCCATGGGCCTCGGCCTGGCCAAGGAGAAGCTCCTCGAGGACCCCGACGCCGCGGCGGCGATGGTCGACGAGGCGCACGGCGAGGTGAAGCTCGCCCTCCAGGAGCTGCGCGACCTGGCCCGCGGCATCCACCCTGCGGTCCTCACCGACCGCGGCCTGGACGCGGCGCTCTCCTCCGTGGCCTCGCGGTGCACGGTCCCGGTGAAGGTGACGGCCGATCTGCCCGACCGCCCGGCCGCCGCGATCGAGGGCATCGCGTACTTCACGGTCTCCGAGCTGCTGCAGAACGTCAGCAAGCACAGCGGGGCGCGCACGGCGTCCGTGGAGGTGTGGCGCTCCGACCAGCGCCTGCTCATCCAGGTGGGGGACGACGGCCACGGCGGCGCGAGCCTCGACGGGGGCACGGGCATGGCGGGGCTCGCGGACCGGCTCGGCGCGGTCGACGGCCTGTTCGTCATCGATTCGCCGCAGGGCGGTCCGACGACGATCACGGCGGAGCTGCCGTGGCGGGACCGGGACCAGGGGTAGGGAAAACCCCCGGTCGAAGACACCCACCCACCACATGGTCCGGATCCGCCCAGGACAGCAGGCTGGTCATAGACAGCGCACGACCCAGCAGCGACCCAGCAGCGACCGAGCAGCGACCGAGCAGAAACGGACGGCACCGATGGCCACGGAGTACGGACAGGAGTACGGACGCATGGACCGTTCGGAGTTCCGGGGTTCCGACCTCGATGAGCGCCGGCGCCGGATTCCCGCCGGGCTGCGCGCGCCGTTCGAGGCCCGTGCCTGGAAGGAGTTCGGCTATGTGCTGCTCAGCCTGCCCATCAGCATCGTCACCTTCACGTACGCGATCACGATGCTGTCGCTCGGTGCCGGCCTGCTGATCACGTTCATCGGCATCCCGGTGCTGGCCGCCGGTCTGGCCGGCTGCCGGGGCATCGGCGCCCTGGAGCGGGTGCGGGCGCGCTCGCTGCTCGGCGTCGAGGTGGCGAACCCAGAGCCGCTGCGGCCCAAGAACCGCGGGCCGATGGGATGGATGGGCGCCGTTCTCAAGAGCGGTGTCTCCTGGCGGCACGTCCTTTACTCGGTGCTCCACATGCCGTGGGCGGTCTTCTCGTTCAGCGTGTCGCTGGTCTTCTGGTCGAGCGGCTGGACGCTCCTGACGTATCCGCTGTGGCAGTGGCTCTTCCCGGCGTACGGGGATCAGGGCGGCATCCAGCTCTACGGCGACGACGGTCACCGCATCTACCTGGACAACCCCTTCGAGATCGGTGTCACCGCCCTCATCGGACTGCTGATCACGCTGGCCACCCCCTGGATCATCCGGGCCCTGACCACCGTCGACCGCGTCATGGTGGCCGGCCTGCTCGGCCCGTCGAGCCTGGCGACGCGGGTCGTCGAGCTGGAGTCGGACCGGGGCGTCGTGGTCGACACGGCCGCCGCCGATCTGCGCCGTATCGAGCGCGATCTGCACGACGGCGCGCAGGCCCGCCTGGTCGCGCTCGCCATGGACCTGGGTCTGGCCAAGGAGAAGCTGGCGGAGGACCCCGAGGCCGCGGCGCGCATGGTGGACGAGGCACACGGCGAGGTGAAGGTCGCCCTCCAGGAGCTGCGCGACCTGGCCCGCGGCATCCACCCGGCGGTCCTCACCGACCGCGGCCTGGACGCGGCGCTCTCCGCGCTCGCCGCGCGGTGCACGGTTCCGGTGCAGGTCGAGGTGGATCTGCCCGCGCGTCCCGCCGCCGCGATCGAGGGCATCGCGTACTTCACGGTCTCCGAGCTGCTGCAGAACATCTCCAAGCACGCGCGGGCGACGCGCGGCACCGTCGACGTCTGGCATGTCGAGGACCGGCTGATGCTCCAGGTCACCGACAACGGCGCGGGCGGCGCCGACGTGACGTCGGGCTCCGGCCTCGCGGGGCTCGCCGAGCGGCTCGACGCGGTCGACGGGATCCTGGTCGTGAACTCGCCGGCGGGCGGGCCGACGACGGTGACGGCGGAACTGCCGTGGCGGGCGTAGCCCGCACCAACAGTGCCTTGTCTCCCGGGAGTTGGGTACCTTCTGGCTGAGCGGCCGGAGAAGAACCCCCGGGGGAGACGCACCATGCAGCGAGGACGGTCCCGTCTGCGCGAGCGGATACAGCAGCGGCTGCGGGGAGACGCTCCCCCGGCCGACTCGGACGCCGGCAGCCAGGCCGCGGACAATGGGCTGCCGTTCGACTACCGCGTGCGCGTCCTCGTGGAGATCCAGGAGGATCCGGATGAACTGGCGCTCGCGGAGAGCCAGTTGACCGCACGGGGCTGGCCGGTCAGGGAGCCCAAGCCGGGCGAGTACGCGCCGGGCGAGGTGACACCTTCGTACGTCCCAAGGATCGTCGAGGTGCGCCTCATCGGCGCTCGCGAGGGCGCCGCCCAACACGCCCTGCACCAGGTGATGGACCTCTCCCACGCCAGGGAACTCGCCCTGCACGTACGGGACGCGGCGCTGATCCAGCATCGGCCGGACCCGCACATCACCTGGAAGATTCACTCAAAGCGGGTCCCCACCCCGCGCGAGCGGCTGAGGGCCTTGCTGGGCCTCCACACCGACGAGCCGGAGGGGACTCCGGGGCCCGAGCGGGTGATCCGGATCCCGGAGGACGCACCCGAGGCGGACGCGCTGGCGGCGGCGGCCTCGCATTCCCCGGCATGGCCTCCGTTCGACCCGCTGGAGCACGAGGTGCGGCCCGCGCGGATCAACGAGACGTCGCCGATGGCATTTGTGCACTGCGGCATGGCCGCCGCCGCGGTCATCCTCACCGATCAGGCCATCCGGTCCGTGCGTACGTCGTCCGACGCATCGTGGTGGCTCGACGCCCGTGTCCTGTGCATCGTCGGGCTCACCTTTCATCTCGGCGTCGGCGTCAAGTGGATCTATCTCCAGTCCCCGTCCCTGCGCACCATCCTTCCCTGGGCGCTCCCGGTCGTCCTGCCCGCCGCATTCGCCGCGGTTCCGCAGGTGGGGCAGTCGGTGTACTCGGGCTATCTGTCGGCCTTCGGTCTGTCCGGAGAGGTCTCGGCCGGGGTTTGGCCGGACGGCCTCATCGCCGGGCTATGGGTGTCGCTGGCGTTTCTGTACGGACTGATCGCGGGCCTGGGCGCGAGCGGTTGGGTGTTCCGGACCACGGCGCGTTCCGGCTCCGCCCTCAGCATCACGGTGGTGCTCGGGGTGTACCTGGGGAGCGCCGCGGGCGTGCTCCTCCTCGCCAACGCCGTGACCGACCGCGCCGCCGACTCCGGCGACCGGGCCGTCGCCGCCGCGAAGGAGTACCGCACCCCCGGCGCCTACTACGGCCTCAAGGCCGACTTCACCTGCGTACGCCCGAAAGAGAAGGACGCCCCCGTCTACGGCGGCACCCTCCCCGCGGACCGCCCGCTGCTCACCTTCGGACCCAAGGGTGACCGTGTGTCCCTCTGGGATCCGAAGACGAAGCGCGCGCTGAGCATGCGTCTCGAAGACGCCTCCTTCGTGCCCGCCAAGAGCGAACACGGGAAAGCGGTCTGTCCACGAACCAAGTAACGCCCGCGCGTACGCGCGATACTGAGGTGCCGGGGGACTCAAGAACCAAACATGCCGGGGGGCCGTGAACGTGGAGGACAAAGTGCGGGTGGTCATCGCCGAGGATTCAGTGCTGCTCAGGGAGGGCCTGACCCGGTTGCTGACCGACCTCGGGCACGACGTCGTCGCGGGGGTGGGCGACGCGGACGCGCTGATCAAGACGGTCGACCAGCTCCACGCGACGGACGCGCTGCCCGACGTGGTGGTCGCCGATGTGCGGATGCCGCCGACGCACACCGACGAGGGGGTGCGGGCCGCGGTCCAGCTGCGCCACCAGTATCCGGGGCTCGGGGTGCTCGTCCTTTCGCAGTACGTCGAGGAGCAGTACGCCACCGAGCTGCTCGCCGGGTCCAGCCGCGGCGTCGGCTATCTGCTCAAGGACCGGGTCGCCGAGGTCCGTGAGTTCGTGGACGCGGTGGTGCGGGTCGCGCAGGGCGGCACCGCGCTCGACCCGGAAGTCGTGGCGCAACTGCTCGGCCGCAGCCGTAAGCAGGACGTCCTCGCGGGTCTTACGCCGCGCGAGCGCGAGGTGCTCGGTCTGATGGCCGAGGGGCGGACGAACTCGGCGATCGCCCGGCAGCTCGTGGTGAGCGACGGCGCCGTCGAGAAGCACGTCAGCAATATCTTCCTGAAGCTCGGCCTCTCCCCGAGTGACGGAGATCACCGGCGCGTACTGGCCGTGCTGACCTATCTCAACTCCTAGAAAACTGACACCCTGTCAGATATTTAGGGCGCAACAAGAGCGTCACCAGGTCGAACCGAGCAGAGCACGAGTACCAGTCGAGCATGAGTACGGAGAACAGTCCTAGAACCAAAGGATGAGTGGGGGGCGTCTTTCATGTCGGGCCGGGGGGCGAGGCAGACTATGGCAAATCAGGGCAATTACGCGTCTCAAAAGCGCGTCCATCATGCGAGCGAGCCCAGGAAGGCGACCCTTACCGACGTAGGGTGGGCCTTGGGAAGGCTGGTCTTCCGGCCTTTGCCGCTCAGCCGCCTCGAGGGAGGTCCAGTTCAGTGACCAGCCAGGTCAGTAGCCCAGCCGAGCAGGCCGACGGGGCAGTCGTCGGAGAGCAACGCAAGCCTGCTGGTGAGAAAGATGTACGCCGTCTGGACCGGGCGATCATCCGTTTTGCGGGTGACTCGGGGGATGGCATGCAGCTCACCGGTGACCGGTTCACTTCGGAGACGGCGTCTTTTGGTAATGACTTGTCGACGTTGCCGAATTTCCCGGCTGAGATCCGTGCTCCTGCCGGGACGCTGCCGGGGGTGTCCTCCTTCCAGTTGCATTTCGCCGATCACGACATCCTGACGCCGGGGGATGCGCCCAACGTGCTGGTGGCGATGAACCCGGCGGCGTTGAAGGCGAACATCGGTGATGTGCCGCGGGGTGCGGAGGTCATCGTCAACACCGATGAGTTCTCCCGGCGGGCGATGCAGAAGGTCGGCTATGAGGTCTCGCCGCTGGAGGACGGTTCGCTGGACGGCTACAGCGTGCACCCGGTGCCGTTGACGACGCTGACGGTCGAGGCGCTCAAGGAGTTCGACCTGTCGCGCAAGGATGCGGGCCGGTCCAAGAACATGTTCGCGCTGGGGTTGTTGTCGTGGATGTATCACCGGCCCACGGAGGGCACGGAGCGGTTTTTGCGGGCGAAGTTCGCGAAGAAGCCGGACATCGCCGAGGCGAACATCGCGGCTTTTCATGCGGGCTGGAACTTCGGTGAGACGACGGAGGACTTCGCCGTCTCCTATGAGGTCGCGCCGGCCGCGTCGGCGTTCGCGACGGGCACGTATCGCAACATCTCGGGGAACCTGGCGCTGTCGTACGGGTTGATCGCGGCGGGGCGGCAGGCGGATCTGCCGCTGTATCTGGGCTCGTATCCGATCACTCCGGCGTCGGACATCCTGCACGAGCTGTCCAAGCACAAGAACTTCGGTGTGCGCACCTTCCAGGCGGAGGACGAGATCGCGGGGATCGGGGCGGCGCTGGGCGCCGCGTTCGGCGGTTCGCTGGCGGTGACGACGACGTCGGGTCCGGGGGTGGCGCTGAAGTCGGAGACCATCGGGCTCGCGGTGTCGCTGGAGCTGCCGTTGCTGGTCGTGGACATCCAGCGTGGCGGGCCCTCGACGGGGTTGCCGACCAAGACGGAGCAGGCGGATCTGCTGCAGGCGATGTATGGGCGCAACGGGGAGGCGCCGGTGCCGATCGTGGCGCCGCAGACGCCGGCCGACTGCTTCGAGGCGGCTTTGGAGGCGGCGCGGATCGCGGTCACCTACCGCACCCCGGTGTTCCT
>NZ_JBHYIG010000184.1:2877-19899 GCF_042740015.1 Streptomyces sp. NPDC059037 | reverse complement strand
ACACCCCCCCCCCCCCCCCCCCGCCGCGGCCCCCCGGGCGCGCCCCCCCCCCGCCGGGGGCCGATTCCCCGCACCCCCGTAGCGGGAGCTATTCGGTGGCGATGGCGTTCAGGACGTTCATCCGGCCCGCCCTGAAGGCCGGGACCAGCGCCGCGAACAGGCCCACGAACGCCGAGCCGATGAAGACCGTGATGATCGTCGGCCAGGGGATCTCCAGGACCTTCAGGCCCTCCAGGGCGAGCAGCTGCTGCGCCGTGGCGCCCCAGCCCATGCCCAGGCCCAGGCCGAGCAGCGCGCCGAAGAGGGCGATGACCACCGACTCCATGCGGATCATGCGGCGCAGCTGGCGGCGCGAGAGGCCGATGGCGCGCATCAGGCCGATCTCGCGGGTCCGCTCGACGACCGAGAGGGCCAGGGTGTTCACGACACCCAGGACGGCGACGATGATCGCGAGGGCGAGCAGGCCGTAGACCATGTTCAGCATCTGGCCGACCTGGTCCTTCAGCGTCTCCTTGAAGTCGGTCTGGTCCATGACCTTGTACTGCGGGTAGTCCGCCATGGACGCCTTCAGCGACTTGTACGCCGCGTCCTGCTGCCCCTTCTCCGCCTTGGCGAACATGATCTCGTTCGGCGGCATCCGGTCGGCGGGCACGTACTGCGCGGCGGTCGAGATGTTCACGTACATCGCGCCCGAGTCGATCGTGGCGTCGCTCGACGTGATGGCGCGGACCGTGATCTCGCCCGTCCGGCCGCGGTCGAAGGCGAGCTTCACCTTGTCGCCGACGGTGATGCCGTGGTCCTTGGCGAAGTCCTCGCCGACCGACATGGAGTCCGGCTTGTAGGCGTCGGCGAGCCTGCCCGCGACCGTCTCGCTGCGCACATCCTGCGCGTACGTCGCGTCGGCGGCGCTCAGGCCGACCTCCTTGGCGACCTTGCCGTTCGGGGGCGTCAGGTCGGCCTTGATGTCCTTGTACCGGGTGATGTGGGCGACGTGGTCGGCCTTCTCCAGGGACTTCGCGGCCTTCGGCGTGATCGCCTGGTTGTTGTCGGACTGGATGATGAAGTCCGCGCCGACCGACTTGTCGAGCTCGTCCGTGGCGGAGGCGACCATCGAGGAGCCGACCACGGAGAGGCAGGCGACAAGCGCGAGGCCGATCATCAGGGCCGCGCCGGTGGCGCCGGTGCGGCGCGGGTTGCGCAGCGCGTTGCGCTCGGCCATCCGCCCGATGGGGCCGAACATCCGAAGGAGTACGGCACTGATGACGCGGACCACGCCGTTGGCGAGGACCGGGCCGATGACGACGAAGCCGATGAGGGTGAGGACGACACCGCCGCCGAGGAAGAGCGAGCCGTCGCTCGCCTTGTCCGCCTGGGACGCGGCGTACAGGCCGTAGCCGCCGGCGCCGGTGAGGACCAGGCCGATCACCGCGCGCAGCGCGCTCGCCCTGCCGTCGGCCGGGGTTCCCGCGTCGCGCAGCGCGGCCATCGGGGAGACCTTGCCGGCCCGTCGTGCGGGGAGGTAGGCGGCGAGGACGGTGACGACGACGCCGAGGACCATGCCCACCACGGGGGTCGTCCACTTGACGGTGAGGTCCTGGGTGGACAGCTCCATGCCCATGCCGGACATCAGCTGCATCAGGCCGACGGCGAGCCCGACGCCCGCGCCGACGCCGAGGACCGAGCCGAAGACACCGAGCAGCAGCGCCTCGACGAGCACGGAGCGGTTGACCTGCTTGCGGCTCGATCCGATGGCGCGCATCAGGCCGATCTCGCGGGTGCGCTGGGCGACCAGCATCGAGAAGGTGTTGATGATGAGGAAGATGCCGACGAGGAAGGCGATCCCGGCGAAGCCGAGCATCGCGTACTTCATCACGTTCAGGAAGCCGCTGACGCTCTCGCGGTTGTCGTCCGCGCTCTCCTTCTGCGTCTTGACCTTGTACGCGGAGGCGTCCGCGCCCATCGTGTCGGTGACGTTCCGCTTGAGCGCCGCGTCGCTGACGCCGGCCTCGGCGGAGACGTTGACGTGCGTGAACCGGCCGGTGGTGCCGAGCAGTTCGCGCTGTGCGGTGGCGGTGTCGAAGTAGACGATCGCGGCACCGGGGTTGGTCACCTTGAAGGTGGCTATGCCGGAGATCCTGGCGGTGTGGTCGCCGGAGACGGCGATCGTGCGCAGTTCGTCGCCGATCTTCAGGTCGTGCTTGTCGGCGGTGTCGGCGTCGATCATCACGTCGGTGGGGCCGCGCGGGGCGTGCCCGGAGGTGATGTCCATCGAACGCAGGTCGTTGCGCGTCCAGTTGCCCGCGATGGTCGGGCCGCCGTTGGTGGGACCGACGTTCTCCTTCTCGGAGTTGACGACGGTCACGCTCTCGCTGCTGACGGCGCCCTCGGCGGACTTCACGCCGTCCGCCTTCTTCGCCTGGCCGACGACCGACGCGGGCATCGACTCGGGCTTGCCCGTGTCGGGCCGCTCACCGGGGTCCGTCGCGGACTTGGAGGTGACGGTGACATCGGCGGACGTCGCGGCGAAGAGCTTGTCGAACGTCGTGTTCATCGTGTCGGAGAAGACGAGCGTGCCGCAGACGAACGCCACCGAGAGGACCACGGCCACCGCGGAGAGCGCCATGCGGCCCTTGTGCGCGAAGAAGTTGCGCATCGAGGTCTTGAGAACGGTCATGACGTACGCCCCCGCGCGTCGAAGTCCTTCATGCGGTCAAGGACCGTCTCGGCGGTCGGCGAGTACATCTCGTCGACGATCCGTCCGTCCGCGAGATACAGCACCCGGTCCGCGTACGAGGCGGCCACCGGGTCGTGCGTGACCATCACGATGGTCTGACCGAGCTCGGTCACCGAACGGCGCAGGAAGCCCAACACCTCCGCCCCGGCACGGGAGTCGAGGTTTCCTGTCGGTTCGTCGCCGAAGATGATCTCGGGCCGGGAGGCGAGCGCGCGGGCCACTGCGACACGCTGCTGCTGGCCGCCGGAGAGCTCGGTCGGGCGGTGCTTGAGGCGGCCCGCGAGGCCCACCGTCTCGACGACCTGGTCGAGCCAGCCGCGGTCGGGCTTGCGGCCCGCGATGTCCATCGGGAGCGTGATGTTCTCGATGGCGTTGAGCGTCGGAAGCAGGTTGAACGCCTGGAAGATGAAGCCGATCCGGTCCCGGCGCAGCTGCGTGAGCTTCTTGTCCTTCAGGCCGGTGATCTCGGTCTCGTCGAGGTATATCTGCCCGGAGGACACGGTGTCGAGTCCGGCGAGGCAGTGCATCAGGGTCGACTTTCCGGAGCCGGAAGGACCCATGATCGCGGTGAACTGCCCGCGGGCGATGTCCACGTCGATGTGGTCAAGGGCCACCACCCGGGTCTCCCCGGATCCGTACGCCTTCACGACCTGGCGCGCCCGTGCCGCCACGGCCGTACGCCCTCCAGTGCCCCCGTGCCTGGGAATGGTTACAGCCGATGTCACGGTAAGTCTCCTAAGTCGGTTACGCGGTGGGTCAGGCGTGTTCGCTACGCATAAAGAGTCTGGTCGGCCGAGGGGGTCTTGCGCGCTGGTGCCCGGCGCAGTCTTTTACTGGGGAAAACCCCACCCCTGGAGCTGTGGTTCTTCCGCCCCCGAGGGCGATCGGTCCGCCCCCGTCGGCATAAAGCCAATCTAAGGACGGGTCCTGGCCTTCTCGTCCTCCAGCGGTACGAACGATCCCCGGTCCGTAGTACGGAGGTTCCCCTAGGGGATCTCCACCCGCCGGTGGAGCCGGACTCGGGGATCACTCCACCCTCGTACCGACCGGACACCGCCCCACCTGCCGAGAAGGTCTCCACCCCCTGCCCCCACCACGCATCGGGTGAGAAGGTGGCCCGGAGCAATTACGTGCAGGGGGAAGGAATCTCGGTGGGCACTGACGACATACGACGCCGCGGGCCCGTCGTCGCCGCGCTGATGCTCGCCATGGCCCTCGCGGCCCTGGACTCCACGATCGTCTCGACCGCCATCCCGCAGATCGTCGGCGACCTCGGCGGCTTCTCCGTCTTCTCCTGGCTCTTCTCCGGCTATCTGCTCGCCGTCACGGTCACCCTGCCCATCTACGGCAAGCTCTCCGACACCTTCGGCCGCAAGCCCGTCCTCATCGCGGGCAGCATCCTCTTCCTGATCGGCTCCGCCCTCTGCGCGAGCGCCTGGAACATGGGGGCGCTGATCGCCTTCCGCGTCGTACAGGGCCTGGGCGGCGGCGCGCTGCAGGGGACGGTGCAGACACTCGCCGCCGATCTCTATCCGCTGGAGGAACGCCCCAAGATCCAGGCCAAGTTGTCCACCGTGTGGGCCGCGTCGTCGATCGCGGGACCGGCCCTGGGCGGCCTGATCGCCGCGTACGCCGACTGGCGCTGGATCTTCCTGATCAATCTGCCCATCGGGGCGGTGGCCCTGTGGCTGATCGTGCGCCATCTGCACGAGCCGGAGCGGGCGGCGGCCACCGCCCGGGGGCGCACCGACTGGGCGGGCGCGCTCGCCGTCTTCGCCTGCGGCGGCGTCCTGCTCACCGCGCTCGTGCAGGGCGGCGTCGCCTGGGGCTGGCTGTCCGCGCCCTCGCTCGCGCTCTTCGCGGCGGGCCTCGCGCTCGCGGCCGCCGTCGTGGTCATCGAGCGGCGGGCGGCCGAACCGATCCTGCCGGGCTGGGTCTGGCGGCGCCGCACCATCGCCGCCGTCAATCTCGCCCTGGGCGCGCTCGGCCTCCTGATGGTCGCCCCGACGGTCTTCCTGCCGACGTACGCGCAGTCCGTGCTCGGCCTCGCGCCGATCGCCGCCGGGTTCGTGCTCTCCGTGATGACGCTGAGCTGGCCGGTCTCGGCGGCCCTGAGCCAGCACGTGTACCGCAGGATCGGCTTCCGCAACACCGCGGTCGTCGGCATCGGCGCGGCCGCGCTCCTCCTCTTCGCCTTCCCGCTGCTGCCCTATCCGGGGCAGGCCTGGCAGCCGGCCCTGATCATGCTGCTGCTCGGCGCGGCGCTCGGGCTCTTCCAACTCCCGCTGATCGTCGGGGTGCAGTCCACCGTCGGCTGGTCCGAGCGCGGCACGGCGACCGCGTCCATCCTCTTCTGCCGCCAGATCGGCCAGACCCTGGGCGCCGCCCTCTTCGGCGCGGTCGCCAACGCGGTGCTCACCTCGCGGCTCGGCGGCGCGGGCTCCCTGGACTCGGTCGCCCACGCCCTGGAGGACCCGGCGTCGGTCGCCGACCCCGAACGGCTGCGCCGCGCGGTCGACTCCGCCGTCGACACGGTGTACGTGGGGGCCGGGTGCGCGGCGGTAATCGCCCTGCTCGTACTGGTTTTCCTCGCGCCCCGACGGTTTCCGGTAATCGGCGCGAAGACCCCGGAGAACGGGGAGAAAACCGGCCCTACGCCGCGTGAACGCCCCGTGAATAAACCGGCCGAATAAACCGACCCAGCAGTATGCCCAAACCCCTTCGCAGCCCCGCTACTTACAAGTAACGTGCTCGGTCCTCACCTCTCGCTCCCTGCGGTCCCGCACCGGACCGACGCCGCGCAAGGAGAACCGGGATGCCGCACCGTCACCACCCTCAACACCCTCAGCAGCCCCATCCCTCTCAACAACCGTACGAATCAAGCCAGTTGCAGCAACCGCAACAACCGAAAGGCCAGGCACAGCAGCCATATCCGGCAGGGCAGCCGCGGCACGCTCAACAACCGCAGCAGCCGCGCGACCCTCAACCGCCGCGGCAGGCACAGCAGCCGCGCCGCGCTCAGCAACCGCAGCAGCCCTATGAGCCGGAGCAGAGGGGACAGCCAGAGCGGCCGGAGCGTCCAGAGCCCCAACGGCCGTACCAGCCGCAGCAGCCACGCCACGCTCAACCGTCGCGCCAGGCACAGGAGTCAGAGCCGCAGCCCCAGCCCCAGCGGCCGTACCAGCCGCAGGAATCTCCGCCTCCCCAACGGCCGTACCAGCCGCAGCCCCTGCGTCTCCCCCGCCACCCGCACCTCCCGCCGCACGACTCGTCCCCGTCCTACCCCACCTATCCCTGGCAGCCGGTCGCACCGCCGCCGCCCCCACCGCCGCCACGCCCCCGCCGCCACCCGGCACTCGGCCGCCACAGTGACCTGCGCTTCCTGCGCAGCGCCTACCGCTGGCAGCGTCGCGTGGCCACGCTCACCGCGCTCGGATACTTCACGCTCTTCCTGATCCTCTCCGCCTACGCGCCGTCCCTGATGACGGACACCGTCACCGGCGGGCTCTCCGTCGGTCTGCTGCTCGGCCTGTGCCAGCTCCCCGTCACGCTCCTCGCCATAGCGCTGTACGAGTTCACGGCCCGCCGCCTCCTCGACCCACTGGCCCAACGGCTGCGCAAACTGGCCGAGTTGGAGGCGAACCGCTCATGAACATGTCCGCCGTCCTCGCCACCGACTCCGCACAGGCCATGTCCCTGGTGGCCTTCACCGCCGTCGTCACCCTCACCCTGCTCCTCTGCGTCCTGACCGGGCCCGACCGCGACGACCTCGGCGAGTTCTACACCGGCTACGGCGCGCTCTCGCCGATGCGCAACGGCCTTGCCATCGCCGGCGACTACATCTCCGCGGCGACCGTCCTCGGCACCGGCGGCGTGATCGCGCTCGTCGGGTACGACGGTGTCGTCCTGGCCCTGAGCACGGCGCTGTCCCTGATGCTCCTGATGTTCCTGCTGGCCGAACCCCTGCGCAACGCGGGGCAGTTCACCATGGGCGACGTGCTGGCCCGCCGGATGCCCGGCCGCGCCGTACGCATCACCGCATGCGCGGCGACGCTGGCCGCGCTGATCCCGCTGATGCTGGTCCAGCTGGCGGGCGCGGGCGATCTGCTCGCCTTCATCCTCGGGTTCTCCAGCGAGGGCCTGAAGACGGGCTGCGTCGTCGCACTCGGCGCCCTCATGATCAGCTACGCGGCGATCGGCGGCATGAAGGGCACCGCCCTCATCCAGATCCTGAAGATCGTGATCCTGCTCGGCTCCGGCCTCGTCATCGCCGCACTGATCCTGCGCCGCTTCGACTGGGACCTGGGCGCACTGCTCGCCGCAGCCGAGCGGGGCAGCGGCATCGGACCCGCCTTCCTCCAGTCGGGACTGCAGTTCTCGGGCGGCCCCAACCCCCGCCTGGACATGATCAGTTCGGAGCTGACGGTGGTGCTCGGCGGGGCCTGCCTGCCGCACGTCACCATGCGCATGTACACGGCACGCAGCGCACCCGAGATACGGCGCTCGATGTCCTGGGCGGTGTCCTCGGTCGCCCTCTTCGTGCTCATCATCTCCATCGTCGGCTTCGGCGCGACGGCGATGATCGGGCGGGCGGCGATCGCCCAGGCGGACCCGCAGGGCAACACGGCGTATCTGATGGGCTCCAAGGCGGTGTTCGGCGCGAACGCGTCGACGGTGGAGACCCTCGTCTTCACGACGGTCACCACGGCGATCTTCCTCACGCTGCTCGCCTCGGTCGCGGGAATGATCCTGGCCTGCGCCAACTCGCTGGCCCACGACGTCTTCGCGCACCGCCGCCGCGGCATCACACCGCGCCGGGAGATGACGCTCGCCCGCGTATCGGCCTTCGCCGTCGGCGGCCTGGCGATCTTCCTCGCGGTCCTGGTGCAGCACCGCAATCTGCAGCCGCTGGTGACGCTCTCGTTCTGCCTGGGCGCGTCCGCCCTCGCGCCCGCGCTGGTCTACAGCCTCTTCTGGCGCCGCTTCACCCGCAGGGGCCTGCTGTGGACGCTGATCGGCGGCACGCTGGGCTCCGTCATCCTCATGACGGGCACCAACCTGGTCTCGGGCTCCCCGGCTTCGGCCTTCCCCGACCTGGACTTCAACTGGTTCCCGTTCACCACGACCGGCATCGTCTCCATCCCCCTCGGCTTCCTGCTCGGCTGGCTGGGCACGGTGTCGTCCGGCCGCAGGGAGTCGGAGGAGCAGCGCAGGCAGTACGAGGCGGTGGAGGGCTGGATCCTGGCGGGCATCAAGCGGAGCTGAAGTCGCTACGGGGTAATCGGGTGGGTGGGCGGGAAAAAGATCGCCGCGAAGCGGCGTCTAGGACACCCGCCGAGTCAGCGCAGCGAGACTGCTCCGCACATGCTCCATGTGCGCCCGAACCTCCTCCCACTCCTCACCGTGCTCCCGCAGAACCCGCTCCGTCTCCCGGGCGACCCCTTCCTCCCGCACCCCCGCGGCAGCGACCAGCTCCGCGGCACGCGCCTCCGCGTCCTCCTGCCCGTGGCGGGCGGACTCCTCAGCCTCGGCAAAGGCCCGCTCGGCCTCGGACAGGCGGGCCTGGGCCGCGGCCACGAGCGAGGCCTCCTGCGCCTCGGCCGCCGCCTCCCGCCGGGCGATCTCCCGCTCGGCCGCCTCCCAGCGCTCGGCGTGCTCCTTCTCCTGCTCCTCCAGGAGCGCGGCACTGCGCTGCCGCATCTCCCGCAGCGCGGCGAGCGCCTCGCCGCGGCACTCCTTCACATCACGGCGGGCCGCGATCCGCGCCTCGTCCGCAGCGGCGCGGGCCGCGAGCAGCCGCTTCCCGGCCCGCTCATCGGCCTCGGCGAGCAGCCCGTCGGCGTACGCACCTGCGGCCTCACGCACCTCCCGCGCCGCCGCGTCGGCGGCCTCGCCCACCCGCAGCGCGTCGGCCTCCGCGGCCGCCCGCAGCGCTTCGGCCTCCGCCTCGCTGACCGCCAGGATCTCCTGTGCGCGCTCGCCGAGCTCCTCGTACGTCTGCGGGGCGAGCCGCGCGACCACGTCCCGCAGCCGCGCCGCCTCCGCCTCCATGTCCTTGGCGAGGACGGTGAGCCGCGCCGCGCGCTCCCACGCGCCGTCACGGTCCCGGGAAAGACCGGAGGCGTACGCGTCCACCTGCCCGGGCCGGTAGCCGCGCCCGCGCACGGCGACGAAGCCGTACGGCGAGGCCGTTGCACCGCTGCTCATCGTTGAATCCCCTCTCCGAGGCACCACGCGCGTACTACGCGATTGGCGCACATCTTGATGGATCAAGCGGATTCGCTCATAACGCGACACTCCGCTCATCTCACCCGGTCAAGGATGCGCCATTTCCCGCCCAAAGCCGGAATCTCTCTCACAATGCGCCACGACACAGCACGAGCCACCGCTTCACGACGGCCTCTCCCACCCACCCGATACCCCGGGCAATCGGGCGGGTGGGCGGGAAAGGCTTGTTCGGGGCCGGGGAATGCGGGGTGATCGGGTGGGCGGGCGGGGAAGATCCGCCGCGAAGCGGCGACTGAACACACAAACGAGGCGCCCGCCCCCCAAACAGGGCCGAGCGCCTCGTGTCACAACCGCCGGGAGCTACAGCAAGCCGTCCCACATCTGCTCAAGCAGCACCGACCACCAGCTCTCCGGAGACGCAAGCGCCGCCGGGTCGAGCGCGGCAAGCTGGCTCTGGAAGTCGACGGTCCAGCGCCCCGCCTGCTCCTGGTTGAGCCCGAACCGCAGCCGCCACATCCGGCCGAGCAGCGCCAGGCAGCGGGTGAACTCGGGCAGCCCCGTGTTCACGAACTGCGGCGGCACCGAAGCCCCGCCGGGACCCGCCTCCACCGGCACGGCCACGATGTTCGCCGTGCCGTACTGGACACAGATCGCCCGGCCGAAGTCGCTGCCCATGACGAGGTACGAACCGGCGTCCGACGCCGGCTGCACGCCCCGCTCCTGCGCCGTCTCGGCAAGCGTCGGCACCGGACGCCCCGGCTGGGCCTGCGCCCAGAAGAACGGCCCGAAGTCGACGGGCAGACCCGCCACGACGAGCGTGTGCGCCACGATGTCCGGCACGCCCTGCCGGGACACCGCCCGCTGGTCGAAGCGGAAGATGCCGGGCCCGAACGCGCCCGCCAGCTCCTGCGCCACGCCCTCCGGCGGAATCGGCGGCGCGGGCTGCACCTGCGGCAGCGGCGCGCGCACCGGCGCGGGGCGCGCCGGACCGTCCGCGACCTGGTGCAACTCGCCCTGGTGCGCGATCAGTTGCTGCATGCCGCCCTGCCGGGACGCGTGGTCCTTGCCGTACGGGGCGATGGACGTGATCCGCGCCTGCGGCCACGTCTCGCGGATCATGCGGGCGCAGTACGCACCGGGCAGCTCGCAGGACTCCAGCTCGGTGTGGAGTTCGAGCACCTGCTGCGGCGGCACGTTCATGCCGCGCAGCTCGTGCAGGATCTGCCACTCCGGGTGCGGGGTGCCGGGCGCCGAGCGGCGGATGAGCTGCTGCTCGGAGCCGTCGGCCGCGCGGTAGCGCAGTACGGCCTGGTAGCCGGGGCCGACGGTCGGCTGACCGGTGGGCGGCTGCGGGTAGCCGTACGGCTGGCCCGGCGCGGGCGGCGGCATGCCGGGAGCACCGGGACCCTGCGGCGGCAACGGCGCACCGGGACCGCCGACCGCGGGTCCGGCCAGCATCGTCGCTGCGTGGTGGACACCGCCGCCGGGGGGCGGGGTGCCGGGAGCGCCCGGGGCGCCGGGAGCACCCGGAGCGCCAGGGGGCTGGGGAGCGCCCGGCGGCTTGATCCCGCCGGGGCCGCCCATGCTCGGGTCGGCCAGCATCGTGGCGGCATGGTGCACCCCACCCGGAGGCGTACCCGGCGTACCGGGAGGCCCAGGAGGCTGCGGCGCACCAGGAGCACCAGGAGCACCAGGAGCACCAGGAGCACCCGGCGCACCCGGCGCCGCGGGAGCACCAGGAGCACCAGGAGCCGCAGGAGCCCCCGGAGCCGCAGGCGGCTGAGGCCCGTCCGGCCCCAGCGCCGAGACGAGCTGCGTCGGGACATAACCGCCCGCCGGCGTACCCGGAGCACCGGGCCCGGACGGCGGCGGCGTACTCCCCGGAGCCACACCGGGAGTCCCCGGCGCGCTCGGAGGCGGCGGCGTCCCCGCACCGCTCCCACGGGCGGACCGCGGCGGCGCCTCCGCCTTGCTGGTCGCGGCGTCGGCGATGTCCCCGGCACCGGGCGGCACGGGAGCCGCGGGCCCCTGCGGATAGCCGTACGCGGAAGCGTCCGGCACGCCCGCTCCCGGAGGCGGCGGCATGTTCACCGCGCCACCGGCCGGCGGCGGAGGCAGGTTCGGTCCCGGAGCCGCCGGGGCCTGCGGCGCACCCGCGCCCGGAACGTCAAGGGCGGGCGCCACCGTCGTCGACGGAAGCCGGCTGCCGCCGTGCATCAGCGCGGTCTTGGCCTCCGGCGAAACACCGGGCGGCGGGGTGTCGTCGTCGTCACCGCCGACCAGCGGCGGCGCGAAGACCGTCGCGGGCGCGGGCACCGAACCCTCGTCGCCCGACTGCCCGTTGGTGTCGGTGCCGTCCCACGGAGCGGCACCGGCGGGCGCACCGCCCGACGCACCGGCCGCCGGCCACGGCGTACCGCCACCGGGCGCCTCGGGCGCAGCCGAAGCAGCGGGCGCAGGTGCGGGCGCCGGAGCGGCGGGCTCGGGGGCGGAGGGAGCAACAGGAGCAGCGGGAGCCGGAGTTGCCGGAGCCGCGGCCGAACCCCCGGCCACACCCGCCCCGTTGGACGCATCCGCCCGCCGATCCGGGATGCCCAGCTTGTCCGCCGCCTCCTGGAGCCACTCCGGAGGACTCAACAGGAACGACGTCTGATTCAGGTCGACCCGCTCCGGCGGTGCCGGTGCCGGATCCTGCGGAGCCGCGTCCTGGACGCCGTACTCCTCTTCGTACCGGCGAATCACCTCACCGACCGGAAGACCCGGCCAGAGCGTGGCCTCACCGCTGTCCCGCGCGATGACGAGCCGCTGCCTGCCGCCGTCGGACACCGGACCGTTCTCCCGGTCCTCCGCCCACACGACAAAGCCGAGGTCGAACTCCCGGACCCGCACCTCACGATGCTGGTAGCCCGGCACATCGCCGTTGATCCACTCCTCGGCGCGCTCCTGCGCCTGCGCGAAGGTCACCATCGCCAAGTCACTCCCCCACCGGAACGGCGCGCGCGAAGCCGCCGTCCACCATCAGGTTCGCCACGGTCTCCAGCTCCGGCGGGTTCCCCGCGAGCCGGGACAAGAACGCGTCGAAATCGTCGCCGCACGGCAGCAGCAGCCGCTCCACCCGCTCGGCCGGCTGCCACCCGGCAGCTTCCGAGACGTCCCGGGCGTCGTCGTACGCGCAGAACCACACCGAACCGATCCGGTCGCCCTTGACCTTCACGGCGAGCAGCCCGCCCTGCACGAAGCCCACACCCAGATAGTCCTTGGTGAGATGGTCGCGCAGACATTTGTTCACGTACACCAGGTCGTTGACCGCGGCCTCGTCCCGCACCGTGAAGAACGGCTGGTCGACCAGGAGACCGAGCTCCGCGTCCAGCGCGGCGCCGACCGGCGCGCAGCCGCCCGCCGCCTTCAGGAACGAGCGGTAGGCGCCGGGCAGCCGGTAACCGAGGTCCTCCTCGACCCCGAGGATCTCCTGCTCCGACACCGCGACCGCCGACTTCGGCAGCGCGAGATGCGCGGGACGGGTCTCCTGGAGCGGGCGCGTACCCCTCTTGTTCTGGTCCACGGCCGTCGTCGCGATACCGCCGTGATGGCGAAGCAGCGCCTTCACCTCGACCGGCACCAGCTCCAGGCGGCGGCCGCCCGGCACGTGATGCCAGGTCCAGCCGTGCGGGGTCGCCACCGGCGGGATCGTGTCCCACAGGTCATGACCCGACGCCGCGAGCGCCGCGTTCGCGGAGACATAGTCCGTGAGACGCAGCTCGTCGACACCGAAGCCCTCCGGGGGCTCGGCGATCTCGGCCGCGGCACGCGCGTAGGCGGCAAAGTTCGGATAGCCGTGCTCGTCCATGCGCACACCTCTGGGGTGGCGCGAGGCCCGGACCGGATCCGGGAAGTGCACGATCTGCCCGGCGTAGGCCGCGTTCGGCGGCGCGGCCTGCTGCCCCAGCCGACCTGTCGTCATGGCGGTTGCCCCCTGCGGCACTGTTAATGGTTCTGCGGATCACTGTCGTGCGTACTGCGACGCGTACTGCTCTGTGCACTCTTTCGCGCACTGTTCTGCGTACTACGAATGTCGACAGCCTATGCGTAAGGACGACACCGGTCACCGGGCCTCCGGTTCCATGACCAGCAGCCACCGCACCGTCACCGTGCGACGAAAGCCAGGCGTGTCGCGCCGCCCCAGCTTCCGCACCACCCGCCCCATTTGGCAGGCTGTCCCCGCAACGCGGGGGCGTGGCACACGCGGTCACTGCCGCGAGTTGCGGGGAGGGAAGCACCACCATGCACACGGCACAAACCGGTCGGTCAAGCCACACACTGTCCACGACAGCGGCTTCCGGCACCGACGAGAGCGGCACCACCGGCTCGGGCGACCCCCGCGTCGGCTGGAGCAGCGCCTCCGCCCACGCGCCCGTACTGCGCCAGCGCCGCGACGGCATCCTGCCCACCGTCGCCGCCGCGCTCTCCGTCCGCGGCGCGACCCTCACCTGCACCGCGGGCCGCGGCGAGGAGCCCCCCGCGCTGCACCCGCTCGTACAGGACTTTCTCGACACCCTCACAAGCGGCCAGCGCGAACGCTTCACCGGCCGCTGCGCCGAGGCCATCCTCATCTCCCGGCACCTCAGCGCCGCCGACGGCAGCCGCTCCAAACGCGCGGCACGAAAACCCATGACCAACGGCGAAGCCCGCAAAGCCCTCAAACACGCCAAACTCACCACCCGCCGCATCCGCGAGGACGGCGACCCCCTGCACGGCGGCTTCGCCCGCCCCTGCCGCTCCTGCACCGCGCTCACAGCACACTTCGGCGTACGAGTCGTGGACCCGACCACCCCCGAAGCCTGACCTCCCACCGAGCCGCGCTACCGCAACGAGGGCCCATGCACACCGAACAGCAGCACCCCACCACTGCCGCCAACCCCCGCTTCCCCGTCCCCGTCGACGCCGCCCTGCGCGCGGCCGGCTGGCGCCCCGGACGCTGGGACATAAAGCAGGCAGAGATCTGGGCCGACGCACTGCGCAGCCACACCTCACCCGCGGGCCACCGGCACACCGTCTTCCCCGCGGCCGTCGAGGCCTGGGCCGAATTCGGCGGACTGCACATCACCCCGCAGGGCCCCGGCCGCCAGATAGCCCCCGCCGCCATGCACCTCGACCCGCTGTACGGCCTCCACATGGCCCGCACCCTGGGCGACCTGGGCCGCGCCCTGGACTCCGAGGTCTGCCCCATCGGCGAGGAGACCGAGACGCAGGCCCTGCTCGCCATCGACGCAGCGGGCCGCGTGTACTCCCTCGACCACAGCGGCGACTGGTACCTCGGCGCGCATATCGACCAGGCGCTGGCCACCCTGCTGTCGGGCACCCGGCCGGAGCGCCTGACGGCAGGCTGAGCCGAGCGCTCCGCCGGAAGGGCCGTCTGTCGTCTGCGACACCGTCGTGGCCGGTCGCGCAGTTCCCCGCGCCCCTTCGGGGCACTCCCCGAAGGGTGCTCAAGCCCCAGCCGGCAGCACCGCCGACACGCGGAAGCCGCCCGCGTCCGTCGGCCCCGACACGAACACCCCGCCCAGCGCGGTGACCCGCTCCTTCATCCCCACAAGCCCATTGCCACCGCTCGGCAGCCGCGCGTCCCCGGGACCCGCCTCCGGCGGCGGCTCGTTCTCGACCTGCATCGCGATCTCCGCACCACGATGCGCGAGCCGCACATACGTCTTCGCGCCCGCCGCGTGCTTGTGCACGTTCGTCAACGCCTCCTGGACCACCCGATACGCGGTCTGCTCCACCTCGGCGGCATACGCACGCGACTCCCCCTCCACGGACAGATCCACCGCCATCCCCGCCGCACGGGACTGCCCCACCAACTCGTCGAGCTCCGCCAGACACGGCCCGTCCTCATCGACCGCACGCGAAGCGGCAGCCGCCGCGGCGAACCCCACCGCGGCGAGCGGCACGGCCTCGGACGCCGACGCACGCTGCACACCCGGCCGCGTGCTCGCCTCACCGGTCCGCAGCACCCCGAGCATCTCCCGCAGCTCCGTCAACGCCTGCCGCCCCATGTCACCGACCAGGGCGGCATTCTTCACAGCCTTCTCAGGATCCTTACGGGCAACGGCCTGCAAGGCAGCCGCATGCACGACCATCAGACTCACCCGGTGCGCGACAACGTCATGCATCTCCCGCGCGATCCGCGTCCGCTCCTCATTACGCGCCCACTCGGCCCGCTCCTCGGCCCGCTCGGCAAGCAGCTGCAACTCCCGCTCCAGGCTGTCGGCACGCTCCCGCAGACTCTCCATGAGCCGCCGCCGGGCCCCCACATACATACCGAGCAGAATCGGCGGCGCGGTGACACCAATGGACGTCGTAATCGCAATGAACGGTATGAACCCCTCAGCGAACGCCAGATCCCCGCTCGCCATGTCCTGCCGCGTCCGCACCAACGTGACGATGAGCGTCCCGAGCAGCGACATCCCCGCGAGCGACCCGATGATCCGCCGCGGCAACTCGGAGGCCGCCAGCGAATACAGCCCCACGATGGTCAGCACAATCCCCATCTGAGCAGGCGTGATCGCGATCGAGACCAGCACCACCGCGATCGGCCACCGCCGCCGCAGCACCAACGACGCCCCGGCCACGGCCCCGAAGGCCACGCCGACCGGCGCCGGAATCCCCGTATCCCCCGAAAACGTGATCCCCTCGGCACCGCACTCCGCCGCCGAAACCAGCGCGAGCCCCACATCAAGCACGGCACTACGCCGCCGCTCCCACCACCACGGCCCGCCCCCGGCCGCCCTGTGGCTCTCCCCCGTCGTGGTCATGCCTTCCAGCCTACGGGCGCGAAGCCCTCCTTTTCCGGCGAGTTTTCCGCGCGGTGATCCAGCACACCCCTCGTTCGAGAAGAAGCGAAACCTGCCGGTATCCCTCGAACTACTGAATCGCTCACCATCTCGAACCGGACGTCCGCATTCCGGACGAGGGTTGCCGCATGACGGAAATCACGGGCAAGTACGCCGACTTCGAGGGGCTGCGGGAGCGGGCCATCGCCTTACGGCGGCAAGGACTGAGCCGCCGCCAGATCCGCGACCGGCTCTACGTCGACAACAACGACATCCTGAACCGCCTCCTGCAGGGCGAGCCGCCACCGGAGTGGACGAAGCGACCGAACGCGAAGGACGACCTGAGGGAGCGGGCGCGGGAACTGCGGCTCCAGGGCATGACCTATGACCAGATCCAGGTGGAGCTGGGGTGCTCGAAGAGTTCAATCTCGCTGTGGGTGCGGGATCTGCCTAAGCCGGAGCGACGGGACCCCTCGGAGCAGGCGAGGCTGGCGGCGCGGAAGCGGTGGGAGCACGAGCTCGCGGTGCGGGATGACGCGCGCAAGCACACCAAGGCTGCGGCGGCACGCGAGATCGACGCGATGTCGGAGCGTGAGTTACTCGTTGCCGGAACCGCCCTTTACTGGGCAGAGGGCACGAAAGACAAGTCGTACGCCCGTCGAGAGAACGTCATCTTCGTCAACAGCGACCCGGGCGTCATCCAGATCTACCTGGCTTGGCTGAACCTGTTGGGCGTGGAACCGGAGCGACTGAAGTACAGGGTCATGATCCACATGACGGCCGACGTCAAGGGCGCTGAGCACTACTGGGCCGACATGGTTGGGGTCGACGTCTCGACCTTCCAGAAGACGACCATCAAGAAGCACAACCCCAAGACGGTCCGGAAGAACGTGGGCGACAGCTATCGCGGCTGCCTCGTGATCCGCGTATCGCAGAGCGCCGAGCTCTACCGCCGCATCGAAGGCTGGTGGTCTGGAATGGTGACATCATCCCGAGGGGATCATGCCCCGCCTCTCCTCCGGTAGGGTTTAGAGCAGCAATCCGCCGTGGGGTAGCGGCATCCCGCAGGCCTTTGGAGCCTTGAGACGCTGGTTCGAATCCAGCCGGCGGAGCTGCCAGGTTCGGGGGGGGTCCCCCCCCCGCAGGGGCCCCCCCCCCAAAGCCCCCCCCCCCCCCCCCGCGACCCCCCGCCCCGCGCCGCCCCCCCCCCCGCCCCCGCCCCCCGCGCGCGGG
>NZ_JBHYIG010000184.1:0-2867 GCF_042740015.1 Streptomyces sp. NPDC059037 | reverse complement strand
TTTCCGCCACCCCCCGTGCTATTGGGATATTTGCTTCTTTGTTAACAAGCCCGGGGGGCGTTCTTCGTTTCTTCTCACCCCCCCCCCGCACCCCCCCCCCCGCCCTCATTTCCGCCCCACAACGCCCCGGTATCCTGCGGATGTCCACCCCCCGCACATTCGAAGCCGAAGGGCACCCCCGTGAGCGCCAACAGCCCGGCAGCCGTCGTCGTCCTCGCAGCGGGTGAGGGCACCCGTATGAAGTCGGCCACCCCCAAGGTCCTGCATGAGATCTGTGGGCGTTCCCTCATCGGGCATGTGCTCGAAGCCGCGTACGCATTGAGCCCGCAGCGGCTCGTCACCGTCGTCGGGTTCGCCAGGGAGCAGGTCACGGGTCACCTCGGGGTGATCGCGCCCGACGTCCGCACCGCCTACCAGAGCGAGCAGAACGGCACGGGTCACGCGGTCCGTATCGGGCTCGAGGAGCTCGGTGGTTCCGTGGACGGGACCGTGATCGTGGTCTGTGGGGACACTCCGCTGCTGACCGGTGCGACGCTGCAGAAGCTCGCCGAGACGCACTCCGCCGACGGGAACGCCGTCACCGTGCTGACCGCCGAGGTGCCGGACGCGACCGGTTACGGGCGGATCGTGCGGGACGGCGAGAGCGGCGCGGTGACCGCCATCGTCGAGCACAAGGACGCGACCGATGCGCAGCGTGCGATCCGGGAGATCAACTCCGGGGTGTTCGCATTCGACGGTGCGCTGCTGGCGGACGCGCTGGGCAAGGTGCGTACGGACAACAGTCAGGGTGAGGAGTATCTGACTGATGTGCTGGGGATTCTGCGCGAGGCCGGGCATCGGGTGGGGGCTTCCGTCGCCGCCGATCACCAGGAGATCGCGGGGATCAACAACCGCGTACAACTGGCGGAGGCCCGGCGCACGTTGAACGAGCGGCTGCTGACGGAGGCCATGCTGGCCGGTGTGTCGGTGGTGGACCCCGCGTCGACGTGGTTCGACGCGACGGTGACGTACGAGCAGGACGCGATCGTGCATCCGGGTACGCAGCTGCAGGGCGCCACGCATCTGGGTGAGGGTGCCGAGGTCGGGCCCAACACCCGGCTGATGGACACCAGGGTGGGTGCGGGTGCCCGGGTCGACAACACCGTCGCGAACGGTGCCGAGATCGGGGCGCAGGCGAGTGTCGGTCCGTTCGCGTATCTGCGGCCGGGGACGCGGCTTGGTGTGAAGGCCAAGGCGGGTACGTATGTGGAGATGAAGAACGCGACGATCGGTGACGGTTCGAAGGTGCCGCATCTGTCGTACGTGGGTGACGCGACGATCGGTGAGTGCTCCAACATCGGTGCGGCGAGCGTCTTTGTGAATTACGACGGTGAGGCGAAGCACCACACGACGGTGGGGTCGCACTGCCGCACTGGTTCGGACAACATGTTTGTGGCTCCTGTCACGGTCGGGGACGGTGCCTACACGGCGGCCGGCTCGGTGATCACGAAGGATGTGCCGGCGGGTTCGTTGGCCGTCGCGCGGGGCCAGCAGCGGAATATCGAGGGATGGGTTGCTCGTAAGCGTCCGGGGAGCGCGGCTGCGAAGGCGGCCGAGGCGGCGTCCCGGAAGCCGGAAGGCGAAAGCTGACCGGAAACAGGTGCGTCGTACACGGCGTACCGTGATAGGTGCACACATTCGGCCGACTCGACGCACCGGGACGCGTGAGTACGGCAGCGGTTAGAACTCTCTGAGGAGACAGTGCTGTGACCGGGATCAAGACGACCGGCGAGAAGAAGTTGATGCTCTTCTCCGGCCGCGCCCACCCCGAGTTGGCCGAGGAGGTCGCACACAAGCTGGGTGTCGGCATCGTGCCGACGAAGGCTTTTGATTTCGCCAATGGCGAGATCTATGTGCGGTATCAGGAGTCGGCTCGTGGCGCGGACTGCTTCTTGATCCAGAGCCACACGGCTCCGATCAACAAGTGGATCATGGAGCAGCTGATCATGATCGACGCGCTGAAGCGTGCGTCGGCCCGCTCCATCACGGTGATCGTGCCGTTCTACGGCTACGCCCGTCAGGACAAGAAGCACCGCGGTCGTGAGCCGATCTCGGCCCGTCTGGTCGCGGACCTGATGAAGACCGCGGGTGCGGACCGCATTCTCACGGTCGACCTGCACACGGACCAGATCCAGGGCTTCTTCGACGGCCCGGTCGACCACCTCTTCGCGCTGCCGGTCCTCGCGGACTACGTGGGTGCGAAGGTCGACCGCTCGAAGCTGACGGTGGTCTCGCCGGACGCCGGCCGCGTGCGCGTCGCCGACCGCTGGTGCGACCGTCTGGGCGCGCCCCTTGCGATCGTCCACAAGCGCCGTGACAAGGACGTCGCGAACCAGGTCACCGTGCACGAGGTGGTCGGTGACGTGAAGGGCCGCGTCTGCGTCCTGGTCGACGACATGATCGACACGGGTGGCACGATCTGCGCCGCCGCCGACGCGCTGTTCGCGCACGGTGCGGAGGACGTCATCGTGACGGCGACGCACGGTGTGCTGTCCGGTCCGGCCGCGGACCGTCTGAAGAACTCCAAGGTGAGCGAGTTCGTCTTCACGGACACCCTGCCCGACCCGGGTGACCTGGAGCTCGACAAGATCACGGTGCTTTCGATCGCGCCGACGATCGCGAACGCGGTGCGTGAGGTCTTCGAGGACGGTTCGGTGACGAGCCTCTTCGACGAGCAGGCGTAACGCTCGTAAAGATCCACTTTGGGTGCGGCCTCCCCGCCGGGTAGACTCACTGAGTTTGTCGGGCGGGGTGGGCCCGCCTTTTTGTGTTGGTGTGCCATAAGGTCGCGCGGATAGTTTCAGGCCAGATGTGGGATGTGCGGTCTC
>NZ_JBHYIG010000183.1:0-19952 GCF_042740015.1 Streptomyces sp. NPDC059037 | reverse complement strand
CGCGCCCGCTCGGCGCCCGCTCCCCGCCTAGACTCCAGAGGCGCCGCCGGGGGGCGGGGGCGGGGCGCGCCCCCCCCCCCCCCCCCGTCGAAGTCAGGAAGCAGAAGTCAGGGGGGAAGGAGTGAGCGCCTGCGCGGCTACGTCGAGAGCTGCGCGATCTGGCTGCTGACCTGGTCCGGGGTCATCGCCCCGGACCACACCCGCACCTTGGCCAGGTCACCTGGCAGGTAGTGGCCGGTGACACCGGCCGCCGAGCCGCGTCCCGCCGAGAGCGCCCCGCCGCCCTGCTGGGCCACGCCCAATCCGGGGTCGTCCTCGCCCTGCTGCACGAACTGGCCGACGTAGAGCTGCACGACGCCGAACTGTTGCTTGCCCTCGCCGTCGGTGAAGTCGCGACCGGTATCGAAGACGCCCGTGACGTCCACCCAGGTGTCCCATTCCTTCTCGCCGACCGGCTCCTGGGCCGGGGCGAGCGCGGTGTCGATGACCTTGCCGGTGGCGTCGACGGCGGTGCGGCCGAACTTCCACTGGTAGATGTCGTCCGCGACCTTCTCGACCCACAGCGACCAGGACGATTCCTTGCCCACCGGG
This sequence comes from Streptomyces sp. NPDC059037, assembly GCF_042740015.1. Taxonomy (NCBI): domain Bacteria; kingdom Bacillati; phylum Actinomycetota; class Actinomycetes; order Kitasatosporales; family Streptomycetaceae; genus Streptomyces; species Streptomyces sp. NPDC059037. The sequence goes on along the minus strand of NZ_JBHYIG010000183.1, from coordinate 19,361 downwards.
GTGGCTTGCGCGGCCACCAGCCCTCGGTAGCCGACCGGCTTGGCCGCCAGCAGCGTCTTGTTCAGCCGCACACGCGCCGACACCGTGAAGGAGCCGGCCTCATCGACCACCGGGCCTGCTGCCGAGGCATACCCGGCGCTTCCGTCCAGCACCAACGCTGTCGCGTCCTCGCCCGTCAGGCCCGCGCCCGACCCCGACAGGGTCATCCCGCCGCGGCGGTAGGGGAAGGACGTACTGGCGGGATCGTCGGGGTCTTCCGGGCTCTCGGTGACCTGACTGCCGGACGAGATGGTGGCATCCCAGTGCGCGACCAGTTCGTTGGCGGGCTGACCCGTCGGGGACTCCAGCCGGTCCTCCAAGCGGATCTCCTCCGCTGTCAGGGGCCGCTGCCAGGTTGCGATCTCGTCCACCCGGCCCAGGAAGTACTCGCCGTAACTGCCGCCCACCTTCGAGCGTCCGACCATCAGGTTCCGGTCCGCAGTCCATGGCGTGTAGCCGGCCGCGGCATCCGACAGCACCACCGGCGCGCCCTGTGGCCGCCCGTTGACGTACAGCTGGATCGTGTCGTTGCTCTTGTCCGCATCGCCCTGGGTGTCGAAGACACCGGCAAGATGCGTCCACACCTTCAGCGGCGGGCTCGCGGCATCGGCCTGCGAACGGATGTAGACCGGGCCGTCCTTGTCCTGGTCGGTGCGGTTGAACACCCACTTCTTGTACGCCGACGAGTAATAGAGGGTGAACGCGGATCCGTGCTCCCCCGGCGCGGAGAGCACCGTGCGGTTGGCCGAGGCGTCGGTGAGGTAGGCCCAGGCGGACACGGTGAACGAGTCCTGGGAGTTGACTGACACCCCGTCGGTGGAGGCGTACCCGATCTGCTGGGCGGGGTCGCTGAGGTTGTCGTTCAGCCGCAGTGCGTAGTCGGCAGCACCGCGTCGGCCCATGGTCGACCAGCCGGTTCCCGCCTCATCGCGCAGCACGATGTCGTGGCGTGTGCCGACCTCGCCGGTGTCCTTGGCCGTCATCAGGGCAGATCCCGGAGCTCCGTCCTCGAAGCGCCATCGCCCTGTGGTCCCTGCAGCCGCACCGACCTTGAAGGCGAACTCCGCCGGCGGCCCCCACCGCACCCGGCCGTCCTTGTCCAGCTTCAGGTCGCTGGCCTCCACCGACAGGGTCTGCGTGCCCGGCAGCCCGGGCTTGACGTCCTTCACCGTCACCGGGGCATTGGTGGTGGCTGCGTTGACCGACTTCGTCGCGTCCGCGTCCGTGGTCAACAACCGCCACCGGTACGCCTTCACATCCGCGTCCGCCGCATTCGGCTTGAATGTAAAGGAGCCCGGCTCCCCCGGCCCGCCGCCGGCCGCGCAGTCGTTGGCGGTGCACTCGGTGTACGGAGCGCCGGTGACGATGGTCGGTTCCTTCGGCGCGGTCGAGTCGATGCGCAGATAGCACCAGGGGGAGTGCGGCGAGAACAGATCGCCCGACTTGCCGTTGTAGCTCCAGTGCGACTGCGTGCGCGCCCTGAACCGGTACAGGCCGCCGTCGGCGCGCTTGTCCGTGGTGGTCTTCTCCAGGGTGCCGTCCGGGTCCCAGCCCGAATCCGGTTTGTAGTCGCTCCACACCTGCGACCAGGAGCCCGATGTCGTATCGGTGCTGGAGCGCTGCATCACGAACTCGGCCTGCAGGTAGCCCTCTTCCTCGCCCAGGTGCTGCTCAACCTTCGTCTGCACCCGCGCCTGCACCGTCGGGGTCGCCGTGGTCACGGTCAGCGGTGCCGACGACGCACGGCAGTATGCCTTGGTGCCGGTCCCGGGGATGGCTCCGACCGAGGTGGGCACGCCGGGCTTGTGCACGTACCAGACCTTGAGTTCGGCGTTGGAGTCGAACCGCTTCCACGCCCGCGGCTCACTCTCGTCCTTGGCGCGCAGCATCAGCGTCAGCCGGGAGATCTTGCCGTCCGCGAGCGAGCGCACCGTGGACGTGAGGTTCTCGTCGCTCTCGTCCGGGTTGTCGTTGAACTCCACCCAAGCGTTGGGCTGATCAGGACTGCACAGATCCCCGCGGCCCGCGGAGACGTAACGGTCGCCCATCTGGTCAAGCTGCTTGGGGCCCGGCCAGCGGGTGCCCTCCGAGATGTTGTCAGTGCGCTCCAGGTCCACCCAGTACGGGTTGCAGGTGAACGACCAGGTCTCATACGCGCGGAAGGTGGCATCCAGCACCTGCTTGCCGGCCAGCTTGGAGGCCCCGAACTCGAAGTACATCCGGTCGGTGTAGCTGCCGTTCTGCGAGCAGTAGTACCCCTCGGCGATGCCGCAGCGGCCAACCCCCTTGGGTTCGCTGAACTTCCAGAACTTGTCGCCGTCCGACGAGAGTTTCGTCCACTCCGAAGCGCCCAGCCCCACCGAAGGGTCGATGAACACGGGGTAGACCGTGTCCTTGCCGCGCAGCAGGTCCAGGTCTGGTGACACCGACACGGGCCCGAGTGTGGGGGGAGGTGCTGCGCCGACGCCAGGCACTCGGGGAGCCGTGGAGCACCGTCGCCGTCGCCCTGATCATTCCCGGACTGCGCAAGGCGTTGAGCCGCCTGCCTCGGCTGGCAGAGGTCGAGGTCTGCGAGCTGGAGCAGGAGGTGCTGGCAGCGGTCAGCGCCGAGCTCACCGCTCTGTCGGTTCGGGAGCCGTTGGCGGGCCTGCGGATGGTGCGTGCTGGAGAACCGGGCCGCCCATCGTCTGATCTACGCCGCTCAGTGCGCCCGGCGGACGGGAACCGTGCCATTGGACGAGAACACCGCGCCCCAGCCACTGCCCGTTGTCGGTGACGCGGCGGTGGACACGGTGCTCCAGCGCGCCGTGGACGACGGCGTCATCACAGAGGTCGAGGCCGAACTCATCGGCCGGACACGCATGGACAGCGAGGTCATGGCGAAGGCTGCGAGCGCCGTCGGGATGAGTACGCGTACGGCGTTTCGACACCGCGCGGCGGCCGAGCGGCGCCTTGTCGCCGCGCTGAACATCACCGATGCCTGACGGAGGCGTGGCACAGTCCCTCCCCCGCATTCTCCTTAGATGGGTGAGGACACCCCAGGCGCTCTCCGCACCGTAAGAGTCCTCATGCCCCGTCTGTTCCTGGGGTTCGGGTACGGCGTCATCTGGTGCTGACACCCCGGATCTGCCCCTCCCCGCGTCCAGCGGCTCGACTTCACCCCTGAAGGAGGTGAAGCGCTGCCGGGCTGGCCCGTGCCCCAGGAACAGAGCGTTCCTCTCGCTGCTCTCGTCTCACTCCCCTTTGTGTGCCCCGCCGTTGGAGGTGTGTGTCCGTGCTCGCGTCTCCGTACCCGCCGCGGGATGGGGCCTGCCGCCCCGTTGCGCGTCGCCTGGTCCGCGTCCCGGCCCGGGTGCTCTTCGTCCTCGTCCTCGCGCTGCTCACGCTCCTGTCGGACCCGCCCAGTTCGTGGGCGGTGGCGACCATCCCGCAGGTCATCTCGAACCTGCGCAACTGGATCGTCGGCATCCTCGCCGGCCTGGCCACCCTGTTCCTCACCTTCGGCGGACTGCGCTATCTGATGGCCGGTGGCGATCCGGGCGAAGTCGAGTCCGCCAAGCGGGCCTTGAAGGCGGCAGCCATCGGCTACGGTCTGGCGATCCTTGCGCCGGTCATCGTCACCATCCTCAACGGCATCGTCGGCGCCGGGAAGGGACCATGAGCTCCCCTCTTCACCTCGTGCGCACCCTGGTGTTCCCAGCACTTCTACTGACCGTCGGCATCGTGGTCGCGGTGCCTGCCGCCTACGCCACGACGCCTCCGGCTGCAATCGCCAACGTGCCCGCCACGCCTCTGGAGCCAGAACCCCAACCAGCCCCGCAGCCCGGTCCGGTGGTGCCGCCCCCGGACTCCGGTCCCGAGACCGCCGAGCCGAAACCCCAGCCAGGGCCAACTCCCGCTCCAGGAAAGCCGAAGCCCTCACCGGACAAGCCCTCGCCGCCGGAACCCGCTCCCGGGCCAACTCCTCCCGCGACGCCGCCCGATCCGAACGCGGACGGGTTCTTCGGCAACCTCCTCGACATCCCCGGCATGGTCATCAACGCGATCACCGCGTTCCTCGGGATGCTCATCGAGCAGGCCATGAAGCCGCTGCGGGAGCTGCTCGCCGACACACTGCTGGCCACTCCGGACGTCACCAAGCACGCGGACATCAAGCGCCTGTGGGCCGATTCGATGGCCATCACCATCGGGGTCTACGTGCTGTTCGTGACCGGCGGCGGGCTGACCGTCATGGGCTACGAGACCGTACAGACCAGCTACGCGCTCAAGCAGATCGCCCCGCGCCTGCTGGTGGGGATCATCGCGGCGGCCACCTCGCTGACCGTCATGGGCAAGGCCATCTCCCTAGCCAACGCCCTCACCCACGCCATCATGGGCACCGACCTCTCCGACGCCGGACAGGGACTGGTCGAACAGGCCCTGCCCTTCGCCCTCTTCGGACCCACCGGCATCGCCATCTACCTGCTGCTGCTCGCCGTCGTCGAACTCGTCCTGGTCATCGCGATCCTGGTCGGCTTCATCGTGCGGGTCGCACTGATGGCACTGCTCGCGGTCGCCGCGCCGCTGGCGCTGTCCTGCCACGCCCACCCGCTCACCGATCCCCTCGCCCGGCTGTGGTGGCGCGGTCTTGCCGGGTGCCTGGTCATCCAGGTCACGCAGTCGATGACGTTCGTCCTCGCGCTGAAGCTGTTCTTCGCCCCCGGCGCCACCGCCCTCGGCATCCCCAAAGCAGATCAGCTGGGCACACTGCTGGCCGGACTGGCCCTGTTCTGGGTGCTGTTCAAGATTCCCGGCTGGACCTTGCAGGTCGTTCTGCGCGGCTCGCCCATCCAGCAGCCGCATGCCCCGGCACCCGTACGGATGCTGCGGCACCTGGCCATGTATCAACTGATGGGCCACTATCTGCCCGGCGGTGCCCGTCGGCCCCGGCCTGGTGGGATCCACCCCGGCGGCCGAGGGGGCGGCGGACCACTCCGTGGCGGAGGCCCTCGCCCCGGCGGTGGCGGCGCTGGTGGCCGTCCCGGCGGCGGTGGCCCCGGTGGAGCGGGCGGCGGACCGCGCAGGCCGGGTGGCGGAGCAGCCGCCCGGGGCAGGGCACCCGCACCGGGCCGAGCGCGCGCGGGCCACCCCGTACCAGCCGGACCTGCCGCACCCGGCCCAGGTCCCGCGCCGGCTGGCGGCGCCCAGCCAGGCCCGGCCGCGCCCACACCCGCACCTGCACCCGCACCCGCACCCGCACCCGCACCTGCACCCGCACCCGCACCCGCACCCGCGATGCCTGCACCGCCAGGCGGCCGCCCACCGCAACCACGCCCCCGAAACGCACCACCCGCTCGCCGCCCACAACAGGGACCGCGCGCCGTGCCCCACCCCGCCCAGGCCCGCCGCATACGCCAGTTGGCACTCCCCATCCCCGTCAACCGCGTCCCGGCGCGCCCACCCGCACCGGTCCAGGGCTGGCTCCCCATCGCCGCCCCACGCGTCCCCCGCCCAGGCCTTGCACTCCCCACCGCCGCACCGGCCTCGCCGGCCGCCCCTGCCGCACGCACCCCAGCACCCCGCGGCCGCCAACTCGTCCTGCCCATCACTGCCCCACGGGTCCGCGTACGCCCAGCCCGCCCCGTCCAACTGCGCCTGCCCCTCGAACCGCCTGCCCCACCTCGCAACCCTCGGAGGTAGAGCCTCGTGAGTGACCGCGATGATGACGAGAGCGTTCTGCCCGCCAAGATCCCTGCCGACGTCGCCAAAAGTGATCAAGTTCTAGGACCGCTCACCGCACGGCAGACCGCCATCTTCGCCACCACCGCTCTGGTCCTGTACGGCGGGTACTGGGCGAGCCGCCCCTTCATGGCGCCGCTCACGTACGTGGTGCTCGTCGCGTCGGTGGCCGTGGTCGTAGCGGTGGCCGGGAAGCGAACGGCTGGGTAGTGGTGGCTGGGGAGGTCCTCGACGATGACGCCCTGGACGACTGGCTGGAGACCGCCCTGAACGCGACCCGGATGCTCCCACCCAAGTAACGCCTCGACGGTTGCCCGAGCCAGACTGCCCTGGGTGGTCCCTCGCTCACCACCATGGGTGATAAAGGAACCCGCTGTCGGGGAGCTGTCGTTTGCGGGCGTCCCTCGCTACGTGTCCGCCAGCGGGGACTTCGGCGGTCCACCCACACACCGGGAAGGCCGCCAGCGCAGCCAGGAGGAGACGAACAAGCGATACGTCCGCGCCCCCGCACCGACGAGGCATCTGTCACGCCCGCGGCCGAAGTCACCCGAGCCGCCGCCACCTGGCTACCCGTGGGCTGTCGAACCCCGGCCGCCAGTCACCGTGACCGCACGCCGCGAACGCAACGACCGCCCCCTTGCCTTGTGGCTAGTACCGGCAGACAGGACCTGCCCGGATCTGCGACGGCGCCTGACCTGCCTGAGTACTGTCCGGCATCGCTTGGCTTATTGAGCAGGCGGTGATCGCGGGAAGGTGGCGTTCATTTCAAGTCGAACCCCACCGCTCAGGCTCAGCGGCTGGTGGTCACACTACGGGGCACCCTGTGGGGTTCGGGATGCTGTCTACTTGTCGTTTTCGCGGCAATGATCGGGGCTGAAAGCCAGGGCAACCACGGGGAACGATTGTGCGATTTCTAAGTGCTCGTGACTAGCGTGCGAGAGCCCAGTGACCGTGGGGTCACTGGGCTCTGTCGTCCTGAGGAGAAGCATGTCTTCACGTACCACAGGAACATCGCACAGACGCAGGCAGATCCGAGTGAGACGCACCGCCGTGGCGGCTTCGGTCACCATTGCGCTCATGGCGGGTGTGATACCGGCGGCCGTGGCTCAGCCCGATCCCGCGGGCCCCTCGGCCTCGGCCTGGGGCAAGGACGGAGCCAAGGCCGAGATGCCCCCGGTGAAGGTCGGCGAGACGAAAGCCCCGGGCTCGGTCCGTGAGCGTGAGCCGTCGCCAGACGTGGCGGCGTGGCGGGCGGCGCAGAAGGAGCGGGCCGGTACCGCGACCGGGAAGCGGGAGCGGGCCGCGAAGGCAGTGGCTGCGGTCGTGCCCAAGGGGCAGGGGGACGTGCCCTGGCACCAGATCTCCGATGTCCGGGTGACGGACTCACTGGTGGCCCGCGTCAACTACTCCACCGGCAACCTGATGCTGGCCGGCACCGACTTCCAGGTCGCCGGGGTCGGCCAGTCCCTGCAGCTGACCCGCACGTACAACTCCCTCGATGCGCCGTGGGGGAAGGTTTCGCAGCGCTGGTGGCAGAACTACGAGCGCTACCTGCAGATCGAGGACAGTCAGGTGGTGCTGTACGACGCCACCGGCGGCGCCGTCACCTTCACCAAGAAGACGGACGGCACCTACACCACGCCCAAGGGCTACCGCCTCGACCTGAAGAAGACTGCCGAGGGTGAGTTCACGGTGACCGAGCGCGGCTCGGGTTCCAAGGACACCTACAGCGCCTCCGGCACGCTGGTGAAGGTCTCCGACCGCAACGGCGGCCACGTCCTGGTCGAGCAGCACGACGAGGGCAGTGAGCACAAGGGCTTCAAACTCACCGAGTCCCGCTCGGGCCGCTTCGTCGACCTGGTCAAGACCGATGCATCGCAGTGGCAGGCCAAGGACAACGCGGGCCGCACCGTCGTCTACGACATGAACGCGGCTGGCGACCTGGCCAAGGTCACCGACACCGAGGGCAAGGCCACCGCCTTCGGCTATGACGCCGACCGCCGCCTGACGAAAATCACCACCCCGGAGGGGCGGGTGACGGTCTTCACCTACGACAGCGACAACCGCGTCACCTCGATGAAGCGGGCCACCCACTTCGACGGCTCCGGGGAGACCGGACCGACGTACACCTACGTGTACACCGCCGGGGAGGGGCAGGCAGGCACGACCAAGGTCACCGACCCGGCCGGGAACACCACGACCTACGCGCACGCCGCCGACGGTGAGATCACCAAGGTCACCGACGCGCTGGGCCGCAACCGTGAGAGCACCTACGACGCCAACCTCAACCTCGAGACGGCCGTGGACGCGATGGGCGTGGGCGGCACCCCGGGCAACGTCACCGCCTACGGCTGGGACACCCGGTCCAACCCCACCTCTGCCAAGCTGCCCACCGGCGCCACCTCCACGCTCACCGGCTACAAGACCATCGCCGGCGCGGACGTCCCGGGCAAGATCACGTCCGCCGATGGCTTGGCCGTCACGTACGACTACGACACCGCGGGCAACACCGCCAAGGAGACCGTCGCCGGGGCGGAGGGCGGCACCCGCACCTTCACCTACAACCCCGCCGATCCCACCTGCGGTGGCTTCAAGGGCCAGCGCTGCGAGGTGACCGACGCCAACGGCAAGACCACCAAGGTCACTTACGACGCCAAGGGCAACCTGTCCAAGGTCACCCCGCCCAACCCCATGGGTGCGACCACCTATACCTACGACAGTCTGGGCCGTACGGAGACCAGCGTGGACGGGCGCGGCATCAAGACCGTCTATGTGTACGACAGTCGCGACCGGATCAAGAAGGTCTCCAGTACGAACATGACCGTCACCTACGAGTACGACGGTGACGGAAATCTGAAGCAGCGCTCGGATGCCACCGGTGTCACCAAGTACGACTTCGACCCGCTGAGCCGCGAGACGATCCGCACGCTGCAGGACGGCTCGCAGACCGTCCTGACCTACTACGCCGAGGGCAACGTCGAGACGTACACGGACCCGTCCGGCACGGTGAAGTACACCTACAACAAGGTCAACAAGCTCGAAACCCTCACCGACGCGCAGGGCAAGAAGACCGGCTACGAGTACAACGCGAACGACTTCCGCACCAAGACCAGCTTTCCCGGCGGCACCGTGGAGACCATCACTCCGGACAAGGCCAACCGCGCGCAGCGCATCAAGGCGACCTCGCCGTCGGGCACGCTGGTCGACCTCGCCTACGACTACTCATACACGAGCGGCGGCACCACCAAGGACGGCACGCAGATCCGCACCGAGACCGATGCCGTCGCCGGGCTCAAGCGTGCCTACACCTACGACTCGGCAGGCCGTCTCACCTTCACCAATGAGACCAAGGGGTCGACGGTCAACGACAGTTGGCTGTACTGCTACGACAAGGCGGGCAACCTCACCTCGCAGGGCGTCAAGGCGGGCTGCCCCGGCGGCACCACCTACACCTACAACGACGCCTCCCAGATCACCGGCAAGAACGGTGACACCAACGGCTGGTCCTACGACAAGGCCGGCAACGAGACCGCCGCCGCCCCGACCCCGGAAACGGCTCGCACCGGCGGCCAGTGGAACGACTTCTCCCAGCTCACCTCGCTCACCCAGGGCGGGCAGGAGGTCAAGGGGCGCTACGCCTCCACCGATCAGTCCGAGCGCATGCAGTTCGGTGACACCGCCTTCCACAACGGCCCTGTCGGCCTGTCCTCGAAGACCACGGCCGGGGTGGACATGAACTTCACCCGTGAGCCGAGCGGAAACCTCAACTCCTTCCGCACAGAAGGCCCGTTGAGGTCACAGAGCACCTTCTACTACCTCACTGACGCCATCGGCTCCACCAGAGCCGTCGTCGACGACCAGGGTGCGAAGGTCAACACGTACGACTACAGCCCGCGCGGCGTCACCCGCAACATCAGCGAGAAAGTCCCCCAGCCCTACCGGTTCGCCGGCGGCTACCAGGACCCGACCGGGCTCTACCACAACGAGGCCCGGTACATGGACCCGCGCACCGGCCGCTTCACCCAGCCCGACCCCTCGGGCCTGGAAGCCAACCCCTACCTGTACGCCTCCGGTGACCCCACCAACATCATCGACCCCAACGGACTCTGGGGCATACCCGGGTGGGGGAAGGTGAAGAAGGTCTGGAAGAAGCACAGCGGCGCCATCCTCGGAATCGGGGTCGCCGCTGGGTGCAGCTTCGTCACCGGCATGACCGCGACGGCCGGTTGCATCATCGTTGGAGCGGGTGCGGCCGGTGCGCTGTCCAACCGCGTCTCCGGGGAGGACCGGAGCCTCGGCGGGTACTGGTCGGCGACCTGGCAGCCCATGGCGTGGGGGGTTGCTGGTAGCTTCGCGGGGAAGCTCGGCCCTGCGGTCAACCGGTGGAGAGCCGACCGGAACCTTCCCAACTGAGGTGGAGCGATCTGATGGGATCTCCGGACCCGAGGGGGCGGATGGCTCGCATTGCTGATGCCTACTGGCGCTTCGAGAAACTCTTCGGCGGACCGCCTGCCAGAAGGCACAGATTCGTTGCGAGGCATCCCCTGCTCATCGGTACATGCATAGGGGTGGTCACGTTTGCGAGCTGGCTTCTCGCATCCCTGAACGCGGGGGACGGAGTCACCCGCAGCATTCTGATCTCCCTCCTATTGGGACTCCCCGTGGGCGCGAGCTTTATCGGCATCTGCCTCCTGGAAAGAAAGCGCCAGCAGAAGCTGTTCGGAGATCCCTGACCTAGATCTCGAATGAGGGTCTGCCGACAGCGTCGGCAGACCCTCATTCATTCTCTGGCGGGTGGTAGGCAGATCAGTAGCCCCACCTGCGCTGTGTCCAGATGAAGTCGCATGTCGCTGAGCCTTTTCCAACCCTGCATTGAGGTTGCGAGGTGGGGCGTCTGGACGAGAATCCCTTGCGGCAAAGGGCGGTGATCGCCCTACGATTGCTCCCCCATGACTATCGAGATGCCCTACCAGTCACTCCCGATCGACCAGTCGGACGTGCGCTACGCCCACGGACCCGATTAGAACATCTGGCCGCTGGCTGACGTCCATCTCTGTGTAGTTCCTGGATCGCCGCCTCGCTCCGGGCCGATCGACCCCAAGGACATCACCCAGAGGGCCGTCCTGCTCAGGGCTGGGCATCCTCGCTGTCGCCCCGCCAAGACCCCACGATTTCACCCCTTCCAGTGCGCTCAGGTGGCGACAAGTGGCCTAGGGCATCCTTGACCGGCCGACGTGTCACTGATGCGCTTGGAACGTCGCGGTGTCGATCTCGGGGGTCCTTCTTGTCCGGGCTGGTTTCGCTTGTGCCCTTGTCGTCCAACGGCAGCTATGCGGTGAGCTCATGAGAATGAGACGCGGTATGGCAATCGCCGTCGTTGCCGGCGGCGGTGCGGCAACGACCATGCTCGTCGGGCTTGTCACGAATGCCGTGTCCGAGACGTCGAACTGGCCTGCCTGGCTCGGCTGGATGCAGCGGCACGCCTGGTTGTCGTTTGCCCTGCTGGGGGTGACGTTGGTCGGCTTGACCGCAGTGCTTGCCGCCCTCTCCGAAGCCCTTCGAAGAGCGCCAGACACAGGTCGAGGAGGCGCTGTTCGGTTCGCCGCCGCTGGCCTCCGCCCTTCTGGTCGAGGATGAGGAGGGCGACGTCGTGGGCCTCGCCGCGTACTCGTTCCTGTGGCCGTCGGCGGGGTCGACCCACTCCCTGTTCCTCAAGGAGCTGTACGTACGTGACACGCTCCGTCGGCAAGGCATCGGCGTACGCCTCATGGATGAGCTGCGGCACGTCGCTTCCGCGCGTCCCGGGTGCAGCCGGGTCGAGTGGATGACGGACCGGGACAACCCGGATGCGCGCGCCTTCTATGGCGCCCTCGGGTTCGCCGAGTTCGACGGGAAAGTCGTGTATCGCGTGAAGACCGGTGCCGAGTGACCTGTTAACGCCCGAGCATTTCGTAAGTCGGTTTGCACACGGGTGAGTTGAGGTTGGTGGACATGGTGGACGCACAATGCGAGGGGTGCGGCGAAAAGGTCATACCGGAGCTGGAGTGTGATGAGTGCCCGCCCGGCAGGCCAGCTGCGGATGCGCGTCGGCGCAGCCTCTCTGGTGGACGAGAACGGCGTCCTCAGGATGTCGACGTCATCTGGATCTCCCCGACGGGGTACGCGCATGCCACCGAATCGTGCGGTCACCTGGAGAAGCAGTTCCTGAAGGCCCCGCGGTGGGGCGCGATCCCGAACCCTCCGCCTGGTTTGTGGGACCGCCTGAGCAGCAACAATCCGGCCAAGGCCATAGAAGGCAACACCGAGAGGGTGGCCGTCAAGCGGTGCTCTGCCTGCGAGGCATTGCTGACCTGACGCGCTACGTCACGCCCACCATCGTCAGGACGAGGCGGTTGCGTCGAGCGCATACTGTCGCGCCCTCCTGATCCCCGTCGTGCCCATCGCGGCCGAAAACTCAGTGCTGATCGCCGCCCACCGCACTTCCCCTGCTCGGCCTGGTGTCCGCCGTCCCCGACTTCGGCATGGGCCTGCGCTGGGGCCCACCCACGCCGATCACGGAGAGCAGCACCACGGACCGCACAGTGAATGCCATCACCGTCTACAACAACGAGCAGCGTGGCCACGCCGTCGAGGCCGACCGCGCCTACCGGGCAAGGTCACGAAGGGGTACTGGCTCACGGTGGGCGATCACGTGCCGACCGAGCCTGGGTGGCCGGTCTCAAACTGGCGTCGCAGTTCGTCGGCGTACTAGCAGACGGGGCGGCCGGCAGCCTCGGCCCTAATGGGGCTGTTCGGCCGGCTGTCGTCGCCGGAACGGGGAGATCGAACTCGGCCCAGACCTTCTTGCCTCGCTCGGTAGGCTCCCAGCCATTCCGGGAGGCGAAAAAATCCACCAGGGCGAGGCCACGCCCACTCTCATCGTCGGCCGTCGCATTCTGACGCCGGGGCGGTCCGCAGTTCCCATCGTGGACGACGAGCAGCAGTCGACCCTCACCCGGGTGGTAGTAGAGGCCAACCAGGACAAGACCTTCGCTGTGCACTACCGCGTTGGTGATCAGCTCCGAGGCGACCAGCTCGACCGCGTCCCGCATATCTCCGTCCAACGGCCCACCCCAACCAGTGATCTGCTTCAGGATGCGGTCACGGGCGTAGGCAACAGCGGAAGGGTCTCCAGCGACAGCGATACGGGCTCGTCGGGTGGTCATGAGGACTACTCCTCGGGCTGTGGATGGAGTGGTCCGTCTCCCACAAGGGGTGCGAAGAGGAGAACGGCCACCGTTCACGCCGTACAGAGTGAATACGCGCGGATTACGCGGCTCCGAACGGCGGAACTCAGTAAATTCCCTTACCCACGGCCCATGTGACTCCGCCAGGTGACCCCAAGTCGGAGTCACCTCTGGAACGTTGGACATAGTCTCGAACCACGCCATACGGGGAGAGGTTCATGGACCGTACACAGCGCGAGCAGCGCGAGGTCGTCGCCGGACTGCTCAGCGACGAGCGGCTCCTCTCTGCCTGCACACAGCGCGACATGGGAGCGCTGTTCCGGTTGCTCAACCACCGGGGGATCAGCACCCGGCGCATCGCGTCCGCTGTCGACATCACCCAGGGACGGCTCTACGACTATATGAACGGCAAGAGCCGCGTGGAGAAGCTCGCAATCTTCGAGCAGATCGCGGATGCCTTCCACATCCCCGGCCAGCTCCTCGGGCTCGCCCCACGCCACTGGGAGCCCACCCCAAACCAGACAGCGCCTAGCGGATGGGAACTACCTCCGGAAGATGGCGACTTGACGGCGATGGACGCCTTCCGGAGCGCCGACCGACAGACTGGCGGTGGGCGCCTGTACGGCGCGGTCATCCGCCACCTCAGCTACAACATCGCCCAGCGCCTCGTCGACGCCGACAGCAACCCCCAGGTCTTCGCCGCAGCAGCCGCACTGACCGAGATGGCCGGCTGGATGGCCCACGACTCCGGCCGCGACGGCCTCGCCGCCCGCCACTTCACCCGCGCCCTCCCTCTGGCCCACACCTCCGGCGACATTCCCCTGGCCGCCAACATTGCCGCCAGCAACAGCCACCTCGCCCTCCAGACCGGCGACACCGTGGCGGCCGCCCACTGGGCCCGCACCGGTCTCGACCTCGCCGGCCACCGCCCATGCAACCCCACGCTCACGGCCCGACTGCACGCCATGTCGGCCAGGGCATTGGCCGCCCGCATCCGAACCGACCCGCGCAGCCCACGCCCTCGACCAAGCCCACCAGATCCTCGAAGCCCCCGCTGGGGCCGAGCACCCGTGGCTCAGCCCGTTCGACAACGCGGCCCTGGCCAGCGAATCAGCACTCATCCTCCGTGACATGGAGCAATACGACCAGGCACTGATCCATGCCGAGCGTGCCATCGCCCTGCGAGAGTCCGGCCGCGCCCGTTCCCTGGCCCTGAGCCGCATCACGCTGGTACGCATCCACCTCCACCGCGACGAGATGGACGCCGCCGTCGATACGGCCCGCGAACTGCTCACCGCAGATCCCACCCTCGGATCGGTTCGCCTCGTCCGCCAACTCGAGGGCCTGCGCAAACTACTGATCCCGCACCGTGGATATCCCCCAGTACGAGACCTCCTGGAGCGATTCGGCGAGGCGAGACGGGCCAGAATGCTGTTGCTCGCCGACATCATCCCGCCGCCCAGCAAAGGCACTGCTCCATGAGGCCCACCCCCGCAGACCCCGCCGCCTGGAACGCCTACCTCGCCGAAGGGAACGCCACCCAGGCACGCAAGCGAGTAGCCGCCGACGTCCTGCTGCGCGACGAGGAGGGCCGGATTCTCCTGGTCAACCCCACCTGCAAACCGGGCTGGGACCTGCCCGGCGGCATGGCTGAAGCCAACGAATCCCCTGACGACGCAGCACGACGCGAGCTCAAGGAAGAACTGGGCCTCGGCATCCGGCCGCTGCGCCTGCTCGTCATCGACTGGGTGGCTCCGCACGGACCGTGGGACGACCAGATCGCCCTCATCTTCGACGGCGGAACCCTCGATGCCGACCAGATCGCCATTCTGCGGCCGCACGATCAAGAGCTGTCCGAGCTGCGATTCACCCCGGCTGCAGAGGCTATGGCGGCACTGCGGGACCGCCTACGGCACAGGCTCGAAGCCGCGCTGGAAGCACTCTCAGACGGAGCACCCCGATACCTGCACGACGGTGCCGCCATCGCCTAGCACCCGCCTCTGGAGTACCGCCTATCCCGTGCAGGGAAGTTACTCCCAGTCCGCCGCCTCACCCCATCCCACGACAAACCGTCGAGCCGCCATGCACCACCTGATCCTCAAAGTGGCGGTCGGCGGACCCTTCTGAGATGGCCTCGGCCCCCGTACACAGATTCGGCCATGGCAACCCGGGCCTGCGCCCCTCATCGACACCGCCCGCCGATGGCACCTCCCATGACAGCGACTCGTCGGCCTGGCACATACACGGCGGCACATCACTCCTACCAGCGCAACTGCGGCCATCGACCGTCACGTTCCCCATAGCGGCAGGTCCCCTGCGTGACGCCCGCCATGGCTCAGATCACGCCATCCCATCCCCAACTACGTTGCGCCTGCAACGCCTCATGGGACAGAATGTTCGATACGCTACGTGGCGTGAGTGACGCATGCGCATCCTGTGACCGGTGAACGGTTGGAGCGCGCAACATAGTTGGCGACTTACGGGGTGGGTTCGTGAAGTTCGACATGGGAGACACGACTCTCGCGGTGCTGGGGAAGAACACCGTGGGGTCCAGCGACGATCTCGGGACGCTGATCAGCCTGCTGGTCCAGGCGGCGGAGCCGCTGGAGGGCAAGTTCAACGGGGCGGGCAAGGCGACCTTCGACTCGTTCAAGCTGCGCGCGGACGAGATCACTTCGGATCTGAACGGGGCGCTGTCCTCGATCCTGGGCGGCCAGGCGGGCATGGACACCGCGTTCGGCTCGGGTGATCAGGAGCAGTCGGACAACGCCCACCAGAACATGGGCGCGGCGAACTTCGACGGCGCACGCTTCTCCGGCTGACCCGCCCGCACCGCACACCTAACTTTCGTACGCAGGGGGAACTTCGGCATGGCTGGAAACCAGGACCGCCGCTCCTACGACACCGGCGCCTCGTCCGACGTGCAGGGCGGCCTGCAGATCATCATCGGCCAGCTGGAGCGGGTGCTCGGCGACCGCGACCGCGCGGTGAAGGCCGCCATGGCCGACTACCAGGCCGACGGCGTGTCAGACGACTACCACGGCAAGGAAGTCCGCTGGAACAAGGCGGCCAACGAGGTACGGGAGATCATCCGCCTCGTGCGCACCACGCTGGAGCAGAACGACGGCACCGCCCAGTCGACGCTGGCGCGGGCTCGGGCCGCGGTCGACAACATCGGCTGACCCAGGTGCAGTTGTCGACTCGATCAGCGTGATCACAGGGGGTATGCATGCCGAAGTGGGACATTGATCCGGCCGGGGTGGGAGTCCTGGCCGGGCTCATGGGCGACGTGCTGGATGCCCTGAACGAGGTGGTTCAGACGTACGGCGAGGAACTGGAAGGCGCGGCTAAGACGGCCGGCACGGTCGCTCCGGGCGGAGCGAGTGGTGGTGGACAGGGCCAGCCGGCCGGGCTGGTGGCCGCCGCACTGGCCGAGTTCGCCACCGGTACGGCGGCCGAGCTGCAGTTCATCGGCGCACGGGCCGGCAAGTCGGTCAATGGCGCACTGACCGCCACGGCCGCCTACCAGACGGGGGACATAGAGATGGCGGCCCGGACCCAGCAGCAGGCAGCCGGCGTGATCGACAAGGATCTGGACATGCCGGGCGGCTGGAAGCGCGGCCAGCTGTGATCGATCCGGCAAAAGTGCCCCAGTTCACGGGCGATCTGGACCAGTTGAGCCACCACATCGGGGGTCTGCGACGCGCGGCAGAGGGCATCCGGCTGGGCGGCAGCACCGCTCACAGCCAGTTTCAGACGCTGTCGGCGGTCTACTCGGCCCCAGAGGCGGAGGACTTGTTCGCCTCGACCGCGCCGGTGCGCGACGGTGCGGACAGCTACGCCAACAAGGTCGTCACGGTCGCGGAGGCGCTGGCTGAGTACGCCTCGACCGTCAAACCGATCGCCGAACGGCTCAAGGCCCTGCAAGCGCAGGCCGTCGACTTCCTGAACGACGTGCGGGGCGACGACGGCAAGATCGACGACGACTGGCGCAAGGACGAAGGCAAGCACAGCGAGTACACGACCCTCTATAACGACATCATCGAGGCGGAGGCCGCGTTCCAGGCAGCCGAGGTCGCCGCCAACAACAAGATCACCGCGCTGGTCGACGGCACCCAGTACGTCATGGAGACCGGCGGCAACATGCTGCGGCCCATCGGCGCGAAGACCTACGGCTACACCGCCGACGTCCTCAAGCAGATGGAAAAGCTGCCCTGGGGTACACCGGAGACGAGGAAACGCGAAGGCCTGGAATGGGTCTCGTATCAAGTCACCAGCTTCACCGAGGGCTTCCTCGTCGACGGAGGATGGGAAACAGTCAAGGGCCTGGCTACGCTGGCCGGATTCAACGGGAGCGACGCCCAGAATCAGGCCTGGAAGGGCCTTGGCTTGCTGGCCACCGGCGTGGCCTTCAGCACCATGCCCGGCGTCAGCACCAAGTACTGGCAGACCCCCGCAAACAAACTCCCCCCGCTGATGCGTGATTCCCGCCGCGCGGTGACAGAGACCGGCAAGGCACTCGTCGCCTACGACATGTGGAGCAAGAACCCGGCCCGCGCCGGAGGCACCGTCTCCTTCAACGTCATCACGACAGTCTTCACCGGTGGAGCCGGCGCCGCGGCCAAGGGCGGCACGGCGGCACGAGCCGCCGCCATCGCGGGCAAGGCCGCCCGGCTGATCGATCCAGTCACCTATGTCATCAAGGGCACGAAGTTCAGCGCGGTCACCATCCGGGACACGTTCGCGCACCTCAAGAACAGCCGTGGCGCCGTGAACCTGGAAATGCCCGCCGGTACCTACCGGATACCCGACCAGACCACAGCCCTCCCCGCACGCCCGGCCACGCTGCCTGAGCGGTTCCAGCCGCTCGTCGCCCCCTCGGGCAAGGTCGTCTATCTGGACACCAAAACGTTCGCGCTAGTGGACGAGCACCAGAACGTCATCCAGCGCCCCGAAGACATACCGAAGGAGGCCGCAGCCCCCGGACGGCTCGGTGAGGGGGCGGAGGCGCTGCCGCGACGGGGGCCTGTCCTGGTCGGCGTGCACGCTGGTGACGACGCGACAGCAGCCCTCGGCCGGGACGGGGACGTTCCGCCCCGTAGCTCGCC
Source organism: Streptomyces sp. NPDC059037 (assembly GCF_042740015.1). Classification (NCBI taxonomy): domain Bacteria; kingdom Bacillati; phylum Actinomycetota; class Actinomycetes; order Kitasatosporales; family Streptomycetaceae; genus Streptomyces; species Streptomyces sp. NPDC059037. The sequence continues at coordinate 1,270 of NZ_JBHYIG010000183.1, read as the reverse complement.
TCTTCAAGGGCCAGAGGCTGCTGCCCATACCGGAGACGGTGTGGGCGGGTCTGCCGGGCGATCCGGGGACGACACCGCAAGCCCAGGCAGCGGCGATCCCATGCCAGGCGACCGCGTTGACCACGACTCCACGCCCGCCGGGGATCAGGCCACCACCGGGCATGGAGGTGCAGGGGCCGGAAGCGAAGGCAGCGGCGCCCCGCGGACTGGCGGCTCCCATGTGCCCGGTGCTGTCACGGTCACGGAGCCTCCTCGTGGCAACCTTCCGGATGGCTCGTGGGAGGGGGAGAACGGTCTGCGCCTCTCCCCCGGTGACAATGCCACGGCCGATGATTTTATGCGGCAGTCCGCGGAGGCCGAGCCTCGGATTACGGATACGCTTCAGCAGATCACGCACAACGTCGATGACGGACGCTTGATCGGTCTCGATTACCGCCTCAAGGGCGAGGATTCCCTGAAGCGAAAGCTCGCAACCCAGCTGATCAACCAACCCGAGCGCTCAGCACAATCTGCTCTCGGGAAGGTCAAAGACTCCATCCGGTACACCGTCGAGTTCCCCTCGCCCCACTACGCGCCTGGGGTGCAGCAAGCAGTCGACACTCTTCGCGCTCAGGGGTTCGAGAGCGTGACGTTCAAGAACACCTGGGATTCTCCCGGCTACAAGGGCATCAACTCGACGTGGCTCGATCCTGCGACCGGCCGGATCTTCGAGGTGCAGTTCCACACCCCTGAGAGCTTCGTCGCCAAGATGGACACGCACGTCCTGTACGAGAAGGGGCGGCTGCCTGGCGTCACCCGCGAGGAACTGGACGCCATTAACGCTCAGCAGAATGAGATGTTCGACCAGGTTCCCGTACCACGTGAGACCGGCACGATCGACCTCACGCACGATGTGCGCCCCGGGCCCTCCGCCACCGCTGGCGCCAGTACCACGGGCAGCCACCACGGCGTTGGTGAGGTTCGGAGTAACGCACCGCCGGGGGCGGGTGGAGCAGTACCTGACGAACAGGCTCCGCATCACGATGCTGGGCAGTCGCACACGGCTGACTCCACGGACAGCCACGTGAACCACGATTCAGACGTTGCTCATAGCGGCACCGACGCCTCCGATGGCATGGGCACACGACGTGACTACGAAGCACGTGTCTCACCCGAGTCGACGATTGCCGTGCCTCCCAAAGAGGCAAGTGATCTCGTCCTGGAGACTGGGGATCATGTCTACTTCGGCGACGGCGCGACGGCCATCGGGTATGACCAGAACACCGTGGGC
>NZ_JBHYIG010000182.1:0-20116 GCF_042740015.1 Streptomyces sp. NPDC059037 | reverse complement strand
TTTTTTTTGATACGGCGACCACCGTGTTTTTCTGTTGATTTGTGGTGGGCTGGGTCTGTTGTTTATAAGAGACTGGGATTGTAGCTCGTGCTGACGGTCGCCCCCGTGAACGAGGTCGCGGCGTGGAGGCTGATGTAGTGGTACGTCCCCGGCCGCAGGCCCTTCACCGTGAGGGACTCGGTGTTGTCAGGGCCGGTTGACCGGGCGGTGTGGGCGCTCGGCGTGGCCCAGGTGTTGGAGTTGAAGTAGAGGTCGGCGTTGCCTGTGCCGCCGGATGTCTTGATGGTGAGGGACGTCTTGCCGGAGGGGATCCAGATGTAGAAGTGGGCGGTGTTGCCGGTGGTCGCGGAGACATTGCTGCGCCCGCAGTTCTGGCCCAGGGCCCGGGTGTCGGACGCCGTGCATTCGGTCGTGCCGCCGCCGGCGAGGGTGTCCAGCCACGCATTGAAGGCGCTGTCGTAGTTCAGCGACTTGGTGAAGTTGTACGCGTCGGCGTATTTCCCCGTCCGGTAGTAGCCGAGCAGCTTGGTCACGTCGGCGGGGTGCTTCTCCAGCATGTACCGCGCCGCCAGGTAGCCCCAGTGGTAGGTCCGGTCCGTGTTGGAGTTCGCGTAGGTGGTGTCGAAGAGGGTGCTCAGTGCGTACGTGTGCTTCGGGGCCTCTTTGAGCGCGGCCTCGTAGCGGAGGTTGCGGTAGGAGTACGACACGTACTCGGCCGCGCCCTCGATCCACCAGACGGCCGGGTACGCCTGTCCGGCGCTGAAGTCGCCGTACATGTCGTACCGGCCGTCGAGGTAGTGGGTGTACTCGTGGTTGAGGTTCCAGATGCGGGCCGCGAAGCCGTTGTCCGTGTCCCACTGGTAGGCGATGAACCGCGGCTGGTTGCCTGCGGCAGAGGGGTTGCCTTCGAGGTACATGCCGCCGTTGTTGGTGTCGATGCCGTAGATCGCGCCGGCGTAGGTCTGGTAGTCGTCCCTGGACTTGAAGGCGACCACCTCCATGTTGGTGTTGTTGTCGTCGGCCACCGGACGCCCGCCGTCCTGGACGACGCCGTGGAAGTAGCTGTTCTGCCGGAGCAGGCTCGAACAGGCCGCCTGGAACTCGTCGTCGGTCATCTTCTGGGCCAGGATGTGCAGCACTCCGGCGCTGCAGGTGTGGTTCTGGGGCAGCACCGCGGCCTTGAGCTGCTTCTCCAGGTCGCAGGTGCCGTAGGCGGAACAGTTGGCCGCGTCCTTGCTGTTGGCCACGACGGCCACGCGCACCCACAGCTTCGCGCGGGCGCCGGTGATCGCGCTGTTGTCGAGGAGCCACTTGCTCAGCGGGCGGACCTTGCTCCGCAGGGCGGCGTACTGCACGAAGCGGGCTGTTTCCCCACCGGCGTTGGCCACCAGGAACGCGGAGTCCGTGCCGAGCAGGTCCAGGTGCTGTGCGGCGAAGTTGTAGACCGCGTCCACGATGCTCGGGTCGGCCTGTACCGCGGCCGGGTAGCCGTCCGCCCATTCCCCGCGGAACAGGACCGTGAAGACGTTGTTGACCGCGTTGCGCATGTACCAGTTCGCGTTGTGGGCGCTGTCGTACGCGGCGAGCAGGCGCTTGACGACGTACAGGTAGCGCGCGTTCTCCTCGGCGCTGTCGATGAGGGTGACGGCTTCCCCGAGGATCTTCCCGTTCGCGTCGCTCACGGTGCGGGTGGCCGGGTTGGCGTAGAAGGTGTCAAGGGCTTGCCTGGTCGCGGTGGCCAGGGTGCCCGTGTACGGGCCGACCGTGTCCGGGTTGTAGTAGTGGACGTAGTACCCGGCGCGCAGATACAGGACGAGTTGTTCCGTGCCGGTGGCGTTGGTCCCGTTGTACGACGCGGCGTTCGTCCGCAGCGCGCCCGCCACGGTGACCATCTGCGCCTCACGGAAGGCGTGGTACTGGTCGGAACCGGTCACGCTGAACAGTGAGTTGACGCAGCCGACCGAGGCGGCCTTGATCGCGTTGACCAGGGCCGTGCCCGTGTTGCCGGTGAAGTCGGAGACCCGGCAGTCGGCCGCGGCTTTGGTCGTCCGCAGCGCCTTGGGGGCCGTCTTGACGGGGGGTGTGAGCGGCTCGAGCCGCTCGGCTCTCTGCTGCTTGCCGGGTCTGTCCTGCTCGACGATCTTGGTCGGTCCTGAGACCGGTTTGCCGCGTGGGGCAGGGGCAGCGGCAGCGGCAGCGGGAGCCGCGGGCTCCGGAGCGGGAGGCGCGGCCAGCGCCTGCGCGCCGCTCCCCGCTATCAGGGCGGTACTGATCAGTAAGGGCACGACGTAGCGCCGTAAGGACATCGCGACTTCTCCTTCTGCGGGGGATGTGGCGAACGGTCTTGCTCGGCATGGGCACATAGCACATGTGACATGTAAAATTGCACATGGTTCATGAGTGGACAAGGCTCGTGTCCTTCATCCTTTTCGCCTTGTGTCATGCCGCAGCAGCCGTTTGGGTCGGGAGCTGTGGAATGAGCACGCTCGCGCGGACGTTCGAGGAGACATGACGAATGATCAGCGCACCATCACCAACCCCGCGACTCTCCACGACCCGACCCCGTTCGGCTACAGCCACGCCGCCTCGGCGCCCGGCGAACTCGTCTTCATCGGCGGCCAGTACGCCTCCGATTCCACCGGCGCACCCGTACCCGGAGACTTCGCCGCTCAGGTGGACCTGGCCTTCGACCGGCTGCGTTTGGCACTGGAGGGGGTCGGTCTCGGATACGAGCATGTGGTCCGCCTCGGAACCTTCATCGTCGACCACGACCTCGACAAGCTGGAGGCCCTCGGCAAGGCGCTGCACGCCCGCTTCGGCGACCGGCTGCCGGCCCAGACGCTGAGTGGCGTCGCCTCGCTCGCGCTGCCGGGCATGCTGTTCGAGGTGGACGCGGTGGCGGTACGGCCCTAGCGGATCGCTCCGTCGGGGCTCAGCCACCGGGCACTGGCAAACCTCATCAGGCTTCCCTGCCGGCGGATTCCTCAACTGCCGCCGGGGTGAAGTCGGTTGGGCCTCGACCCTCTGCCCTGCGTAGATTTCGGATCGCCGGCACGGACAGCAGCGCCACCGCCACCACCATCGCCATCACCGCGTTGAACCCCAGCACCTCGCGCACCCCGAAGATCTCCGACGCGGGACCGGCGAGTGCCTGCCCCACGGGCATCATCGCCACCGATCCGGCCACGTCGTAGGCATGCACCCGGCTCCGCACCTCGCTCGGCACCTGGGTCAGGATGCTGGTCGTCCACATCACGCCCCAGAAGGCATTGGCCGCGCCGGCGGCCGCGAGCCCCGCGGCGATCAGCGGCACCGGAAGGCCGAGCGCCACCGACGCCGGCTGCAGCCAGTACAGCAGCAGCGCGGCGGAACCGGCCCGCAGCGGTCGTACCGGCCGCACCCGCATGGCGACGAGCGCACCGGCCACCATGCCGGCGCCCATGGCCGAGTTGACGAGGCCGAGCGTGCTGGGACCGTACTCGGAGACGACCTCGGTCGCGATCAAGGGGACCATCGGCCCCCAGGACGCGATCATGAGGACCATCCAGATCACGATGACGCCCCAGAGCCAGGTACGGGACCTGAACTCCTGCCACCCCTGCACCAGATCGGACCGAAAGGAGTTCTCCTTAGACCCCACGGACTTCGGCAGCGCGGACTTTGCCACCACAGACTGCGCCGCCCCGGACCGGTCCGCCGGTGCCGGCAGTCGCAGCAGCGCCAGGCAGATGGCACTGGCCAGATACGTGAAGGCGTACGCGACGAAGACCCCGCCCGGCTCGGTGAGCCCCACCAGCGCACCGGCCACCGCGGGACCCGCCATGGTCATCAGGGACTCGATGGTGCGGATGGCGCCGTTCGCGCCCTGCACGTCCGCGGCGATCCGCGGGATGAGGGTGGGCAGGCCGGGCTGGAAGAGCGCGGCGCAGATGCCGTTGACGGCGGACAGCAGACAGATCTGCCAGACGACGATGTGGCCGGTGAAGAAGAGCCCGGCCATGACGGCTTGTACGACGACGCGTACGAGGTCCGCCCCGATCATCAGCACCCGGTTGTTCACCCGGTCGGCGATCACCCCGCCGAAGATGACGAATCCGGCGAAGCAGGCCGTCATGCTGGCCAGTACGGCCCCCACCACCCCGGCCCCGTATCCGCTCAGCACCAGCCCGGTGGCCAGCGCCACCGGGGCCATCATGTCGCCGAGCCTGGCGACACTGCGGGCGGCGAAGAAGAGCGAGAAGTTGCGGGACCACAGGCCCCCTGGCGCGATGGACATGTCCCCGGGAGCACTAGTCATGGTGGGCGCAGTGTCGCGGCCGCAAGGTGCTCCGGGCAACCGAATTGCTCTAGACCAGGGAAGTCGGCGCTCCGGCGTTCAGCAGATCGGCGCCCAATTGCGTGAGTATGTGCCGGACTTGGTGGCGCTCCCGCACGCTGGCGACAAGACCGGCCCTGCGGAGTACCGCCGCGTGCTCACTCGCCGACGACAGCGACACTCCGGCGTGTTCCGCCAACTCCGTGGTGGTGTGGGGTTCTTGGAGTGTCTGCAGCACCGCGGCGCGGGTGTGGCCGAGGAGGGGCGCCAGCCTGGAGTCCGGCGTGATGGTGTCCGGCAGGAGCGGGCGCGCCGGGTAGACCAGAACGGGCAGCAGCCTGTCGTCCAGGAGGGCGACCGGCGTACGGCGACAGAAGTACGACGGGACGAGCAGCAGTCCGCGCCCGCCCAGGTGGACCTCCCTGTCGACCGGGTAGTGGGCGGTCAGCACCGAAGGCTGCCAGTGCAGCATGGGCCCGAAGGTGCGCAGCATCGCCTCCGTCCCGGCGCGGCACTGCACCCCGGTGCGGTGGCGCCGGTCGGCCTCGACGCGCGTGGCGACGTCGCGCCATCTGGGGCCGAGGACGCTCGAGTGGTACTGGTGCAGGGCGCGGCCCAACCAGCGCAGGGCGTCGACGTCGCCGTCGGCGAGGGAACGTGTCCAGGAGGGCAGGGCGTTGTCCTGTGCCAGCAGGGAGAGTTCGGCGCGCAGCCGCGGCTTCGGAGTGGACAGCACGGCGTCGATCCCGCTGTCCAGGCCGCCCGACGCCGCCGCGGGAGTCAGGAAATCCGGAAAGTAGCCGCGAGCCGGCATCAGCGGGGCCAGCACGCTCAGCACCTTCCGCCGATCGGGATGTGTCCGTCCCGCGGCGACGGCCGACTGCGCGTTCCTTGCTCCTCCCTCCTGGAGTTGATGCATGCTCAGGACGATTTCCCACAACGGGTCAGGCCCGTCGGCCACCCTGGTCCGTGACAGATCTCCTTCAGTGAAGTGCATGCGCAGCACGGCATCCCCCGATAGTCCGCTACAGCGTCGTCCTGCATACGCTGGCTCGCTCTGTTCCTTGCGGCCGGCACCGTTCGGGCAGGTCCGAAACACCGAGGGAGGCAGGTGCGGCCCTTCAGTGCGGGGCCGCCGGTCCTGGTCAGGGGCCGGCGGTGTCCGGTGCACGGGCGGTCATGACCACGCTAGAAGTCACCGCGCCCTGCGGCCAATGTGCACGGTGCTCAACTAAGGGCGCTTGTTGTGCACGATGCTCACAGGGCCCGTGCCGCGGTGATGTCCAGGGCGTGGACGACGTCGTGGGTGCCGGTGCCGGTGGTCAGCAGATCGAGCCCGAGGGCGGCCTCTGCGGTGCGCAGGTGGGCCCGTACCGTGTTGCGGCTGATGTCCAAGCGGCGAGCGGCCTGTTGGGCGTCCGTGTTGGCGTCGATCCACCCCTGAAGAGTGCGGCGATGCCGGGCGTGCAGGGGGCGCAGGATCGTCTGGGCCCAGGCGGCGGCCGCCTCGTTGCTCAGCAAGTCGGGCAGGGCGGGCGGCAGTTGACGCTGATCGGGTTCGGGGCCCGCGCATGAGCTGCCCAGAGCGATGGCCAAGTGGACGGCGGCGCGGGAGCGGACGTCGGACAGGTCCTGCCCCAGGGCGAGTTCGGCGCGTCGGAGATGCGCGGCGACGGTATTGCGGCTGAGGCCGAGCAGCCGGGCCACACCGGACCGGGGCATGCTCACGGCCAGGCGGGTGATGTCGGCACTGGCCTTGGGGACCGAGTCCAGCGGGCGCAGCAGTGCGCGGGCCCAGGCGAGTGCGGGCTGAGCGGGAAGGATGCCCGCCAGCGGCGTCTGGCCGTGGTAGTGGGCCACACGGCCGGGAGTGGTACGGGCGGCGGCCAGCGCATGGGCGGCCTGGCTGTAGGCCTCGGCCGTCGCGCCGAGGGGCTGCGCGCCGCTGACCCCCAGCGCATAACGCGGATCGTCGCGTACGAGCAGACGCAGCGTCTCTCCAAGGCCGCGCGTCGGCCCGCCGGAGCCGCCGACGCCACCGGATCCCCCAGGCGTGCCGTCATCGGCGATGAGGCAGATCAAGTGCTCCTTGAACACGGGGCAGTGCACCATCAGAGCCTGCCCCTGGTAGCCGTACGGATCCTGGTGGGCCCGGGCGATCCGGTCACGGTCGGCCGACGGGCAGCGCAGCAGGTGCACGCGCAGCCGATCGGCGTCCAGCAGCGGCGGAACGGCACCGGTCGTCATCCGCCGGGCCAGCAAGGGACCTCCCGTCAACAGCCCGTGCAGCACGGCGAACCGCAACTGGCGTGCCTTGTCGTGATAGTCCCGCCGGGCCCGGTCCACGCCGTCAGCGCGGCGCAGCAAGGCGAGCACCTGGCCGGCGTGCGAGGTCAGCGCGACGGTCTCCGGACTCGGCGCGGAGCGCCCGACCACCACAAGGACCGGACGCGGCTCGTACGGCCCGAGGGCTTCACAACGCACGTGCAGCCCTTCGGCCTGGGTCGCCGCCGCGGCCAACTGCCCACCGGACAAGCGCCCGAGCAGCCCGGGGAGCGAACCCAACACCTCCCGCGGAAACCCTGCCGTGGACGACTCCACTGTCCTCGCGTCGCCCGCGACCACCGCGACATCGACGCCGGTCTGCTGATGCAGCCAGTCGAGAATCCTGCCCGCGTCGGCCCCGGCCCCGCGCGACGCCTGACGTCGCACCTCACGCAGCAGCCCGCCCAGCCGGCCGTCCTGCCACTGCTCTTCCGCGTCCCCCACGGCTCTCTGTCCCTCTGCCGACGTCCCGTTCTCTCCGCGCGCTGCCCAACGACCCAGCCGCCCACGGGCCACGCGCCTGCTCCAACCGCCCGAGGAGCCCGCTCCCAGCGTCTCACCGGGCCGGTGGGCGGGGGAGTCTGATGCCGGACGGGCCGCTGCGGTGTGGCGGTTCGGCGGGGCGCCGACCGGTTGCCGCCCCCGATGCCGTGCAGCAGGATGCGGGAATGCGCTTCTCGGTCAACATCCCCAACTTTGGTGACTTCGCCGACCCCAAGGCCGTGGCGAAGGTGGCCGTGGCGGCGGAACAAGCAGGCTGGGACGGCCTGTTCGTCTGGGACCACGTGCTGCATCGCAAGCACGCGGGCCTGCCCTTCGGAGACCCTTGGATGCTGCTGACCGCCGCGGCGTTGGCGACCTCCCGGATCAGACTGGGCACGCTGGTCACTCCGGTCGCCCGGCGGCGCCCGCAGCAACTCGCCCGCCAGGTGGCGACCTTGGACGCGGTGAGCGGCGGTCGGGTCACCTTCGCCACGGGTCTGGGCGGGCCCGTCGAAGACGAGTACGAGAGCTTCGGTGACGCCACGGACCCGAAGGTGCTGGCCGAGCGACTGGACGAGGGCCTGGATCTGCTGCAGCGCTACTGGTCGGGCGAGCCGGTGAACCACGAAGGACGGCACTACCGGGTACGGGACGTGACCTTGCTGCCCGCCACGGTGCAACGCCCTCGGCCTCCGGTCTGGGTCGCGGGCTTCTGGCCGAACCGCCCGCCGATGCGCCGGGCCGCCCGCTGGGACGGCGCGGTCCCGCTGTTCACCGATGCCAGGCACGGCCACGTGCCGCCCATCGAGCAGGTCCGCGACCTGGTTGCGTACGTGCGCAAGCAGCGCGAGGACCACGCCGACACCCCCTTCGAGATCGTCCTGGGAGGCGCCACGCCGGGCGGCGACACCGCCAAGACCCGCGACCTGCTCGCCCCGTTGGCCGAGGCGGGAGCCACCTGGTGGGACGAGCGCCAGCTCCAGACAACCGAGGCCCTCCACCAACTCACACCGGTGCTGCGCCGCATCGAGCAGGGGCCGCCGGTCCTGTGATGCGTTGCCCAGGATGAAGACGGAGCCGAGGAGCCCCCTGAGTACGTCGCCGAGCTCATACCGACCTCTCGCTCGCCCGGGAGGAGATCAGTTCCTGTTCAGGGTGCGCGTGATCCCCGCGAGCACCGCCGTCGTCAGGATCCATCCCGCGGCGATGAGGGTGTAGGCCAGCCAGGAAGGTGATCCTCCCTGCCAGTACCAGGACGTGCGCTGGCCGAGACCGCCGATGGGGATCAGGAGGTCGAGGGTGTAGACGAAGGCGTTGAACGGGGGCACTTGGCCGGGTTCGGTCGGCCGGGGTGAGTGGGCACCGAAGACCGTGGTGCCGAGCAGGATGAGCGCCGCGATCCACACGCCCGCAAGCCAGGGGCGGTAGCCGTATCCGACGGCGGCGTCCAGGAGGTGTCCCCACAGCCGGGCGGGCAGGCCCAGCGTCTTCCTGCGGTGGCGCTGTTTGACCAGCAGGACGCGCCGGGCGTCGTCGTCATGGCCGATCTGCCGGTACCAGGCGGCCAATTGCTCGTACGGCTGGGCGGCGTAACCCGGATGCCGCCGAATCCACGCCACGCGACGCTCCACGGAGCGCTCCTGGAGGTCGCCGTTCTCGTGGAGAGAGCCGTAGGTGAAGCCCTGCAGGCGTACGGTGTCCGGCCACACATCCTCTCGGTCATGGACGGTCGTGGCCCGCGCGTCCTGCAGGTTCATCAGCCCCGACGGGGGCTCCGCCGGGGTGAAGACGAAGACTCCTGCCTGCATGCGGGCGCAGTCCAGCGCCATGCCGCCGGCCCGTAGAAAGGCGCCGTCGAGGGTCAGTTGGTCCGCTATCTGCGCGCCCCGCAGGCTGACGGTCCCTTCGGCTGTGAAGCCCTCGGACAACGCCATGGTGCTCCCCACCACCGCATGGTCGGCGAGGAGCGCGACGCCATCGGGATGGCGCAGCTGTGCCCGCTCCATGTGCAAGCCGCCGGCCAGCTGCGCACCCAGAAGGCGTATCCCGCCGTGGACGGTGGTTCCACGGCAGAACAGTCCGCCTTCCATGACGAGTCCGCCGGCCACGACAGCCCACTCGCCGGGGCGTGAGATCACCGAGTCGCTGAGCACCAGCTCACCGGCCAGGCGCGCGTTCAAAAGACCGAGCCTGCCGCTGAGAACCGTGCGGCGAAAGGCGACCCGACCCTCCACCCGTGCCATGGTCAGGTCGAGTCCCGGAAGCCTGCTGCCCTTGATCCCGATCGTCCGGGTGGCCGCTCCGTACAGCCTGACGCCCTGCTCGAACCAGCACCCGTCAAACCACATGCCGTGCCCGATCTCGGCCTCGCTGAGATCGAGGGTGCCGCTGATCCGGGCGCCCGCGAGCCGTAGCGCCGGAACGTCCCCCGGCTGCCCCGGGTTCCCTCCGAGGAGCAGGGCTCCCACGACACTGGCCCTGACCGTCCGCGCGTCGCCCCATCCAGCCCCGTGCTCGGGGTCATCCTCCGGACCACCCGTACGGAAGTCCACTGAACCGCCGGTGGGGTAGGCGTCCCACAACTGGCGCTCTGCTGACGTGAGTTCTTCGTACGTATGCACGCCGAAAGATTAACGGGCGGCGACTGCAATGATCACTACGTCGCCTGCCGCTGCCGTGACGCGTACGACCGGCTCTTGTTGCGGTTGCCGCACACCTTCATCGAGCACCAGCGGCGGCTGCGGTTCTTCGACACGTCCCAGAACGCCCAGCCGCAGGTGTGCTCCGCGCAGCGCTTGAGCCGGGCGGCGTCCCCGGTCGTCACCAGCTCACTCCACGCGATCGCCAGCGCGGCCAGCGGCCTGCGCTCCGCGGGCAGTTCGCCCATGGGGGTCAGCGAGCCGCGTGCCGTGACCCGCACGGGGTGTTGGGCCAGCACCTGGTCCGCGGCGGCGAGCAGGTCCGGGTCGGGGGTGTCGCCGACGTGACCGCCCAGTTCCTCGCGGATGCCTGCGCGCAGGGCCAGATAGCTCGCGTGTACGTCGGCGGGGATGCCGCCAGAGACGTCGACGGGGGCGTCGCCATGCGCGTCGAGCAGGCCGTGGCCCGTCAGCCACTGGGACAGCCCGGCCGGGGTGGCGATCTCGTCGCTCGCCTGTTCGACATCGACGGTGTTGGCGAATGCCTCCACCAGGACGGCTGAGGCCGGCGGCTCCAGCATGGCGCGTCACCTCCTGCGGGTTCCCGCCATTCTACCGCCTAAGCGTTTTACCGGTTGCGTGATGGCAGGGGAGTGCGCCACAGTGGCGTAACCGGTTAAAGCGTTAGACGGTTAGGGGAGGGTCATGGTCACGGCAGTGCCAGAGCGGACGGAGACCGGCAACGGCCTCGGTGGTGTGACGCTGGAGGGCCGCACTCCAACAGACACTGGCCGACGCAACACCGCAGTCCTGGTCGGCTTCACCGCCGCGACCAACCTCGCCGACGGCGTGATGAAGATGGCCCTGCCCCTGCTCGCGGCCCAGCTCACCGGCTCGCCCGCCCAGGTCACCGCCGTATCGATGACCCTCACGCTGCCCTGGCTGCTCGTCGCCCTGCACATCGGCGTGCTCGTCGACCGCTTCGACCGGCGGCGGCTGCTCTGGGGCGCGAACGGGATGCGGCTCGCGGCGATGGGCTGGCTGACCGTGTCCGCCGTGACCGGCGGCATCACGCTCGTCCAGCTCTTCAGCGCCGGGGTGATCCTCGGTGTCGCCGACGTGCTGGCCTCTACCTCCGCATCCGCGCTGGTCCCGGCCGCGGTGCCGGCGGCGGGGCGACAGCGCGCCAACGCGTGGATGGTGGGAGCCGAGACCGTGGGGCAGGAGTTCGCCGGGCCTTTCGTCGGCGGGCTGCTCCTTGCCGCGGGGACCGGCATCGCGCTGGGCCTGATCGGAGCCTCGTACGCGATCGCCGCCCTCGCCCTGCTCCTGCTGGTGGGCCGCTTCCAGGCCCGGCCCGCCGCGGACGCCGCTCCCGTCTCGGTCAACAGCCGTATCGCCGAGGGGCTGCGCTTCCTCTGGGGCGACCCGGTGCTGCGCACGCTCTCGCTGGTCGTCGCCGTACTCGCCGCCGTCTGGGGCGCCTGGCTCGCCCTCATGCCGCTCTACGCACAGCAGGCCATGGAGCTGGGGCCGCACGAGTACGGCATCGTCCTCAGCGCCCTGGGGATCGGCGGTGTGGTCGGCACGGTGGCCGTGACCTGGGTGAACCGGCTGCTCGGCGCTCGCTGGGCGATGTTCGCCGACCTGGTCGGGACCACCGCGATGGTGGCGCTGCCCGCCCTCACCACCAACATCGCGGCCGTGGCGGTGGGTGCCTTCCTCGGCGGTATGGGCGGCACCCTCTGGACGGTCAACGCCCGCACCATCACCCAGCGCATGGTCCCCGACGCGATGCTCGGCCGCTACGGCGCGGCGGCCCGGCTCTTCAGCTTCGGCGCCATGCCGCTGGGCGCGGCCCTGGTGGGCCTGCTGGCCGAGCTGGGCGGCATGCGGCTGGCCTTCGGAGTGTTCGCCGGGGCCCCGGCGGCGACACCGGTGCTGTTCCTCAGGAACGTCACACGGCAGGCCCTCGCGTCCCGATAGCCACCGGACGAACGGGATGCGGGGGAGGGGCGGGAAGCCAGTGCCAGGAATTTCTTCGCCCGCACATGTTCAGCTTCCCGACCCCACCCGGCAATCGTCCGGCCCACCACCTGCCGCAACCTGAATCACACGAGTTCGGGTTGCGGTTCCGATTCGGATCGCTGCGCTGGTACGGCCGCCTTCGGCTCCCACAGCTTGCTGGTCCGCATATAGCCGTAGACCACAGAGGCCATCGCGAGAACAAGAAGCGGTCCAAACACCCACGGATATTCGGACATCTCCACCGGCAGGTAGCGATACGACACCAGGAACAGCGCGAAGACCGTTACGCCGTAGGCGACCAGCTGGATTCCGTGCCGGTCCCAGCCGCGATCGTGCGCGCGGAGCGCCGCGTCGATCGTGAACGCGAACACCACGCCGGCAACGATATCCACGCCGTAGTGATAGCCGAATCCCAGCGTTGCGCCGAGGGTGGCGATCAGCCAGAACGTGCCTGCGTAGCGCAGAATGCGTGGCCCCTTGCGGGAATGAATGAAGATCGCGGTGGCCCACGCGGTGTGCAGGCTGGGCATGCAATTGCGAGGGGTGAGCTCGTCGAACGGCATCGGTTGCGGATCACCGATCGGCGGCGGCGTGTCCGGCCACAGATTGGCCACCGCCAAGTGCTCGCTGCCCGTACCGAAGGCGCCGGTGCCGTAGGCGAAGATCGGCCCGACCACCGGGAAGATCATGTAGATCGCCGGCCCGAGCAGGCCGATGACCAGGAACGTACGCACCAGATGGTGGCCCGGGAAGCGGCGCTCGGCCGCCACATGGCGCAGCTGGTACACCGTGACGACGACCGCGGCCACCGCGAGCTGAATGTAGACGTAGTCGAGAACATGGGCACCGATCGAGCCGGTGGCCTCGACGATCCGGCCCGCCACCCACGACGGATTGCCCAGCGCGTGATCGGCGCTGGCCAGGTACTGGTCGAGCACCAGGGGGCGGGTCTTGGAGGTGATGAGGAGCCAGGTGTCGCCCGTCTTGCGCCCGGCCACCAGCAGCAGGCCGAGACCGACGCCCTTCAGCAGCAGAACCCGTTCCGATCCCGTGCGGCGCGTGACGGCGATGACCCCATAGGCCAGAAGCACCCACAACGCACCGTTGCCGAACATCATCTTGGCGTCGAGCACCCAGCGAACCAGCAGGAAGACGAGGTCGATGCCGATCGCGAAACCGACCGCGATGAACCGCTGGCGCCAGGTGAGGACCACCATCATCAACGCCATGCCGGCGTACAACAACGGCCCCGATTTGGGTGCGAATATCACCTCTCGCACCTGGTTGGCCATTGGCCCCGGTACGCCGTAGTGACGCGCGGCGATCTCCAGCACGATGAGGAATCCGAGGCCCACAACGGCCGCTGTGGTCCAGAGAATCGCCCGCGGCTGACGCCACGCGGCGAGCACTTTTCTGCAGTTTCTCCGCGAAAGTATTCGCGATGCTATAGATATCAATGTTTGGCCGATTTGTTAGTTGTGGTTAATTGGCTCACTCTTCGTGCTAGATAGCATGGTTTTCTGGTGAAGTACGGGCGATCAGGGCACTCCTGGTGAGTTCGATCATGTTAGCGGAGCGGTTCACACGGGTTTCGTCGGCCATCGGTGTCGCGAACGCCGCCGTGAACCGGCACTCATGGCAGGGATCTTGGCGCACGCACACGACAGCGCCCCCGGCCAGACGGAGGAAGGCCGATGGCGCTGCCGTGTGCTGTCACACGGTGAAGGTCACCAGGTGATCGGCAGCCGTTCGGGAATGCGCTTCATGAACCCGGTACGCCACACCAGTTGCTCGATCGGCACGGCCAGGTCCAGGGCGGGCATCCTGTCCAGCAGAACCGAGATCGCGGTCTGGGCGTGAGCCTTGCCCAGCGCGGTCGCCGGGCAGTAGTGCTGCCCTCCGCCGAACGACAGATGCGCGCCCGCATTGGGCCGGTCCAGGCGCACGGTGTGCGGGTCGGCGAACTCGTCCGGGTCGTGGTTGGCGGCCTCGACCAGGACAAGGACCAGCTCACCCGTGCGCACCGTGATGTCGCCCAGCTGGACGTCCCCTGTCGCGATGCGGGGCAGCCCGTCGGCGATGGAGAGGTTGACGCGCAGCAGCTCGTCCACGGCGGCAGGGATGAGGCCCGGGTCGGCGGCCAGGTGCTCCTTCAGCTCGGGGTGCTGGATCAGCGACACGACCGCCATCGTCAAGAACCCCATGACGGAGATGACTCCGGCGCCGAACATCGTCACTCCGACCGTGGCCAGCATCTCGTCACTGACATCGGCGTAGTCCGGCGTCCCGCGCAGCGCGGCCAGGTCGCCCATCAGCCCGCCGTCCGCGTCGTCCAGCCGGTCGGTCATGTAGGCGATGTCACGGTCCCAGTTCATCTGGGCACCGGGGATCTCCCGAGGGCTGTTCATGAATGCGATGTGCAGCGACCGGTACAGCAGACCGGCGTCTGCCTGCGGGATGCCCAGGATGCGGCAGTGCAGCCCCGTCGAATAGGGCACCGTGAACCCCCGGCGGAGATCGGCCGGCGCTCCCTCCGCCATGAGCTGGTCGACGAGCCGTTCGGCGTGGCCGCGCATCCAGTCGCCCAGGCCAGGAGCCTTGGGGTTCAGGGCTTTCATCACGGCCTTGCGCAGCCCGGCCCCCGTGATGTTGCCCATGTTGTTGACGACCTCCGGCGGGATGGTCAGCGCGTACTGGCGCGGCACCCCCGCGGCGGACGTGTCCTTGAGGGAGAACCGGGCGTCGTCCAACACTTGTCTGCACAGGGCGTACGACGACACCAGCCAGGCCGTATCCCCGGCGATGGTGCGGACCCGCTTGATCGGCTCACGGTGCAACAGGGTTTCGATCTCGGGCGGGAGCTGGTCACCGCGCGGGGAGAACGGGAAGTCGAGCAGTTGTGTGGTGCCCGTGGTCATACGAGTGCCCCTTGGGTGGCGTCGGCGGGAGTGACGATGGCGTGCCCCTGGTTGCGGGACGCCCGCAGGCCGTGCCCCCGCGCGTACAGCAGGTCGGCCATCGGCAGGGCCTGGTGGTAGCAGTTGAGCGAGGACGGGACATCGAGGATCGCTGGAGTGTCCAGGAACAAGGGAGCTTCGGCGATGACGTACGCGCGGCACACATCGCGCTGCCGATCGGTGGGCGCTCGGCCGCCCAGCACCTTGCTGGTGAGGAACTCGTCCACCAACTGGTCGCACACAGTGCGGAACTCCCGGTCGGTGGCCAGCAGGTCGTCCAGGTGGGCGCGAAGCCGCCGGTAGGCGGGCAGGTCGAGCAGCGCGGACATGGGCCTGCCCCGCAGGCGCTTGCCGTCCGGGTCCAGGCTCGTGACGGCGGCGGTCGCCTTGGCGCGCACTCCGCGCAGCTGCTTGACCGCCTTACGGCGCGCGTCGTCGACCGGATAGCCCAGGGCTTCGTACATGTCGGCGACGTGCAGGTCGGTCCAGATCAGATCCACTTGCTCGAACTGGCGGAGCCCCCAGGCGGCCAGTTCGGCGATCCGTTGGTGCGTGAAGTAGCTGTTGCCGGGCGAGATGCCGATCACGGCGTGCGCGCCGTCGTCGTGGATGACCTGGCAGTGACGTGTGTACGGACGAGCCTTGATCATGTCGGTCGTGATCGTGGTCAAGGAGTGTGTCCCCTACGGCGCGCTAGTCCCTGCGGGGCCCCGTGCCCCCGGTGTGGCGACGCCGTCATGAAACTAACCGAACAAGGGTGCGCGCAGTAGGGTAACCAGGCAGTAACTCTCTGGCATTTCAGCAGGTTGAAAGCTGGATCATCCCCGCTCTCGCGCATCTCGGCGTCGCCGCATTTCGTGACGATGGCGACCCTCCGCCTGCCATGGGATTATTTGCATGAAGTGACAACGGGCATGAAAAAGGCAATAAAGAGGGCAAAATGTCTACGATCAAGGAATCCATCGACATTTCCCGCAGCCCCGAGGAGGTCTTCTCCTACGTGACCGACCCGACCCACCTGCCCGACTGGCAGGAGAGCGCCGTCTCGGTCCGCCTCCTGGGCGACGCGCCCATCACCGCCGGCTCGAAGGTCGCCGTGACGCGGCGGATGGGGCGTCGGGAGATGGTCACCACCATGCAGGTCATCGACCTTGATCCGCCGAGGAGTTGGCACATCCACGGCATCGACGGTCCGGTGCGCGGCGATGTCCAGGGCACGATCGAGCCGATCGACAACGGCGAGCATTCACGTCTGACGCTCGCCCTCGACTTCGAGGGCCACGGCATCGGCAAGGCGCTGGTCCCCCTCGTGGTACGCCCGCACGTACGCAAGGAGATGCCCAGGGACGAGCTGACCCTGAAGGGCATTCTGGAGGCGGGGGCAACCCGGTGAGGCCCCGCCCTCACCAGTGCCCGGGTGCGCTCGGAAACGAGAACTGCTCGGGTGTACGCCTCACGTCCAAAGCCGGAACGCGACTCTCCCCGTGCGTTGGACTTGACCGGACTTGACCAGCTGAGCACCGACGCCAGCGACGCCGATTGAGGGGCCAGGGGACTGTCGGTGGCTGGTGGCAGGATCACCGGCATGGTCCTTATACGTACGACTCCGCCGCGGCCTGCAGATGTGACCGCGGTCCTTCCTGAGCTGGCTTCTTTGGCGCGTCCTGCGATTCGGCTGCATCCCCGCCCGGGGTCGCCTTCGGTCAGGGAGAGCTCGGTCGGGGGGCCGTTGCTGTGGCCGGCCGAGGAGCCGTGGCCGCACTGCGAAAGCTCGCACCTGCACCGTGACAGTGGGTTCCGCCAGTCGCCGGCCATAGTGCGGCTTGAGAGACGCAGGCAGGCCCGGTGGAACCCAGATTCCGGTGACTTCGAGCTGATGCCCGAGGAGGAGGCGCTCAAGGAACGGAGCGCCGCGAGGCTCGCGGAGCGACTCGACGCCAGCCCTCCGTGGCCTGCGGACTGCCCGGTCCCCATGCTGCCCGTGGCTCAGTTGTATCTGCGCGACATACCCCTGTTGCGGCCGCCCGGCCAGACCGACCTGCTCCAGATTCTCTGGTGCCCCTACGACCACGAACCGGATTACAAGCCGTCGACCGCGCTGTTCTGGCGGTCCGCCGCCGCGGTCGTCGACATCCTCGCCACACCGCCGGAACCGTACGAGGCGAACTATCCGGGCTATGTGCCGGAGCCGTGCGTGCTGGCACCAGAAGCGATCACCGAGTACCCCGACAGCCTCGATCTGAGCCCGGAGATGCGGCTGATGGTGGAGGACCGGAGCAGATGGCAGGCAGCCGGCGTCGGCGTGGACAGCGCCTACGGGGACCATCCGCGGGACTTCTATGACTGCGAGCTGGCTGACGCTCCCGGCTGGAAGGTCGGCGGCTGGCCCCCGTGGGGCCGCACCGACCCGTATCGCCGATACTGCACTGTCTGCGATGTGCAGATGGTCCCGCTGCTGACCATCGCTTCCTTCGAATGGGACGGTGATGAGGGACGCAGCTGGGCGCCGTGCGAGGACCAGGCCGTCGCCTACGCCGCCCACTACGCCGGCCAAGACCCCTCGCAGCCGACTGCGGTCGAAGTGGGCAGCACCGACAACATGCAGCTCTACGTCTGCCCGACCTCCCCCGAGCATCCGCACACCGACCTGATCCAGTGAGCCATCGGGCCTGTCACACACCCTCCGTAGCCGGTGAGATGAATGCTGCCGCATGAGGGTGTGCGGCAGGCTGTTCGCCTCGCTTGTGCCGACCAGACAGCTTTGACCGACCCCACTCACCACGTCATCCGGCTGCGCCGGGGACGACTACTGAACCTCGGCACAGCGGCATCATGCTGGTCGTGGGTGCTGATCGGCATCGGCATCCCGCCGGCGGTCGCAGTGTCTGGCGCGACCCCGCATGACAGCCAGGTGTTCAAACCGCTGATCCTGGCGATACCTGCCATCCGTTCGCGGCGCGGGCGACGCCGACGGCGACCGGTCAAGATCCGTGCGGACAAGGCGTACTTCTCCGCCGACCATCTCGCCTGGCTCCGCGGCCGGGGCCTGGTCCCACGCCCCGGTTGTGTGGCTACAGGTTCACACCGCAGGCTCAGTCTTCTGCTGCCGCGCGGTGGTGTTCCTCGCGGTGGGCGAGTACGTCGCTCATGTGCGCTTCGGCCCAGTCCTTGAGGCCGGCCATGACGCGGTTCAGGGACAGACCGAGGTCGGTCAGTTCATAGGTGACGGTGACGGGCACGGTGGGTGTGACGGTCCGGGTGACCAGACCGTCGCCTTCGAGGGAGCGCAGGGTCTGGGTGAGCATCTTCTGGCTGGCGCCCGCGATCCGGCGGGACAGTTCGGAATAGCGCATCGGCCGGGGCCCGTCTTCGTGGTCGACCCCGGGACGGTGCGGGCCGTCGCTGCCGAGCGCCGCGAGGATCAACGCGACCCACTTGTCGGAGATCCGTTCCAGCAGCTGGCGGCTGGGGCAGCCCGCCATGAACGCGTTGTAGCTGGTCTTCTCATCGGCCCGCTGCTGGGCCGCCGTCCGCGTCGACATCGATCGCTCCTTCCGTACCCGACGGGGGCTTACGCACTTTCAAGTGCCTTCTTTCCCAGGGAGGTTAACGAAACCAGCATGGAACTCGGAATCGATCACCCCACCGCAAGGGAACAAAGCCATGAGTGCTGCCACTTTCCGTACCGCCGTCGTCCGCGTCCCGAACGGGCCCGACTCGATCGAGATCATCGACGTTCCCGTCGCCGAGCCCGGCCCCGGCCAGATCCGCGTCGCCATTGCGGCGGCGACCGTCAACCCCACCGACCTCGGCGTCGCAGCGGGCTTCTTCCACACGATCGGGCTGGTCCAGCAGCCCGAACACACCGGCCTGGGCTGGGAGTTCGCGGGCGTCGTGGACGCGGCCGGGCCGGGCGTCGACCTACCCGTCGGCACCCGGGTGGCCGGCCTGGTGGCCGGCTTCGACCGCGACTACGGCACCTACGCCGAGCAGATCGTGGTCGCGGCGGCCGACGTCGCCCCGGTCCCCGACGGTCTTGACCTGCTGGCCGCGACCACGGTCCCCCTCAACGGGCTGGCCGCCGCGCGGGCCATCGACCTGCTCGGCGACGCGCCCGCCGGGGCCGGCCGGCTGCTGGTGACCGGCGCCGCTGGGGCGGTCGGGGCGAACGTCGCCGTACTGGCTCAGGAGCGCGGCTGGCAGGTGACCGGGCTCGCCCGCGCCGGCGACGAGGAGTTCGTCCGAGGCCTCGGCGCCGACTTCACCGCACGCGCCGAGCCGGAATGGGACGCAGTCGTCGACCCCGCACAACTCAATGACCAGGCCCTCAAGCTGGTCCGTGACGGCGGCGCCTACGTCGGACTGCGGCCCGGCCTCGAACCCCCCGCCGAGCGCGGAATCTCGGTCAACTCCGTGGTCACCGCCTCCGACCGCACCCGACTCGCCGACCTCCTCACCCGCGCCGCCGCCGGCGAACTCCCGACCCGCGTCCACGCCGCCGTCCCGCTGGACCAGGCCGCCGACGCCCACCGGGCCACCGCCGAGGGCGGCCTCCGCGGCCGCTACATCATCTGCCCCTGACCGGCCCGCCGCCGAGCGCGCCGCCGACCGCGATCACCGGCACCTGCCCGCCGGAACCCTCGAACGCCAAGGGCCGGTCCCTGCTGCGCAGTTGGCCCTTGGCCCTGCCGTACGACACCCTCAGGAGATTCGCCATGACCATGAAGCGCCTCGCCACCATCCTCGCCGTCCTCGGCGGCCTGTTCCTCCTCTACATCGGGGCCCTTTTCCTCCTCGCCCCGCAGGCGTCGGCCGAAGGCTTCGGGTTGCCGACCTGGCCACAGGACCAGGGGGAGGGGATCCTGGCGGCCAAGGGCATGCGCGACACCGGCTTCGGACTGGTGATACTCGCGCTGCTGCTGGCCGGCCAACGCAAGGCGCTCGGGCTTGCGATGGCGGCAATGGCCGTCGTGCCGGCCAGCGACATGCTGATCGTGCTGAACGAAGGAGGCCCGGCAGCGACCGCGTACGGCGTACACGGGCTGACCGCGGCCGCGGTCGCCGTGACCGCGGGACTGCTGCTGCGCGAGCGGTCGGCAGCCGTCTGAGGCCCGCGCGAAAGTGGATCTTGGTCCGAGGTTGTTGTCGTGTGCGACGGGGAATCCTGACCGAGGTCGACTGGCTGTTCTGGAGCCGTTGTTGCCGGCCGAACCACGATCATCTCGCGCTCACTACCGGCTTCGTCCGGTGGTGCTCTCCGGGGCGGGGCCTGGCCGCCCCGAGTGCAACGGGTCGATCGGGGCTCTCGGTACGTGGGGGGGGTCCGTGGTCGGGTTCAGTGGTCTGGTGTCAGGAGACCCGGTGGAGGC